>NZ_JBSGFQ010000010.1:0-58196 GCF_053603495.1 Nonomuraea sp. NPDC004186
CCGCCCACCCCCCCCCGCGGCGGGGGGGCGGCGCCGGGCCCGCCGCCCCCCCGGCCCCCGCCCCCGCCCCCCGGGGCCGCGCGGCCGGGGCCCCCCCCCGCCGCGCGCAGGTCGGCCACGAACTGACGGGCCCGATGCTCCTGCTCCTCGGGCGGGCAGACGGCGCGCGTGGCGGGGTCGGTGAACCAGCGGTAGACGATGTAGCGCCGGTCGCCGGAGAAGCCGGTGTGGTCGCCCGTCAGCAGGACGGCCGCGCGGTTCTGGGCGAGGATCTCGCCCAGGTCGGACAGCACCAGGGCCGGGGTGTCGCCGAGCAGGTCGAGCATGCGGATCAGGCCGGCGCGGGCCAGGCGGGCCACCCCGTCGGCGGGCTGCGGCCGGTGGCCGGCCAGGTGGAACAGGTGGTCGCGCTCGTCGTCGGACAGGCGCAGCGCCCGGGCCAGCGCGCCGAGCATCTGGGTCGAGGGCTGGCTGCTGCGGCCCTGCTCGAGGCGTACGACATAGTCCACCGACATGCCGGCGAGCAGCGCCACCTCTTCCCGGCGCAGGCCGGTGGTGCGGCGGCGGGGGCCGTCGGCGAGGCCCACCTCGGCCGGCCGGATCCCCTCGCGGCGGCGGCGCAGGAAGTCGGCGAGCTGGTCACGTTGCATGGCTTCATACTGCCTCGCGGCCTGCGAGCCGAGCCAGGGAGCGGCGCTCCCACGATGAACGCTCCGCTCCCGCCCGTCCCGGTTCGGGCGCATGGTTGGGGACGACATCGAGACGAGGGAGAACGTGATGCAGAGACGAACCCTGGGCCGCACCGGACCGGCCGTTTCCGCGCTGGGCCTGGGCGCGATGGGCATGTCGGGCGCGTACGGCACGGCCGACCGCGCGGAGAGCATCGCCACCGTGCACGCCGCGCTGGAGGCCGGCGTCACGCTCATCGACACCGGCGACTTCTACGCCATGGGCCACAACGAGTTGCTGCTCGCCGAGGCGCTGCGCGGCCGGGATCGCGACAGCTACCGGCTGAGCGTCAAGTTCGGCATGCTGCGGGGGCCGGGCCACGAGTTCGGCGGGCATGACGGCCGGCCCGAGGCGGTGAAGAACTTCCTGGGCTACTCGCTGGCCCGGCTCGGCACCGACCACATCGACATCTACCGTCCCGCCCGGCTGGACCCGGCGGTCCCGATCGAGGAGACGGTGGGCGCGATCAAGGAGCTGGTCGAGGCCGGGTACGTACGGCACATCGGCCTCTCGGAGGTCAACGCGGCGACGATCCGCCGGGCGCACGCCGTCCACCCGATCGCGGACCTGCAGATCGAGTACTCGCTGATCTCCCGCGCGGTGGAGGCGGACGTCCTGCCCACGCTGCGGGAGCTCGGCATCGGCCTGACCGCGTACGGCGTGCTCGGCCGCGGCCTCATCTCCGGGCACTGGACCGCAGGCCACACCGCCGGCTCCGGTGACAGCCGCGGCTTCAGCCCACGCTTCTCCAGCGGGAATGTGGAGCACAACCTCGCCCTCGTGGACGCTCTGCGCCGGGTAGCCGAGGCGAAGGGCCGCACCGTCGCCCAGCTGGCCATCGCCTGGGTGGCCGCGCAGGGCGACGACATCGTGCCGCTGGTCGGCGCCCGCACCCGCGAGCGGCTGGCCGAGGCGCTGCCCGCGACGGACCTGAACCTCACCGCGGACGACCTCGCCGAAATCGAGAAGGCGGTGCCGCCGGGCTCGGCGCGCGGCGACCGGTACCCGTCCGTGTTCATGTCCGGCCTCGGCGTGGGCAACTGATCGCGCGATCACGCCCCATCCGCTCCACAAGAGGCTTTTGCCGGGAGTAGATCGCGTGCTACGTTTTGGACATACGTCCAGGGCGATCGTCCAGGGCGATTGACCAGGGGTGTGGACGAGTGAGTGCGACGGCGGCGGAACGGGGGCGGGAGGCGCGTCGGCGCCTGCTGGGGGTGGCGGCCGAGTTGATCGCCGAGCGAGGCTGGTCGGCGGTCAGTACGCGGATGCTGGCCGACCGGGCCGGAGTGGCCCCCGGTGTGGTGCACTATCACTTCGCCTCCGTACAGGCTCTGCTGGCCGAGGCCGCGCTCGGCGTGATGCGCGCGCTGATCGAGCAGATCGGCGCGGGCCTGGAGCAGGCGCACACGCCCGGCGAAGCGCTGAAGCTGATGGTGGCTTTCCTGAAGGACTACGACGGCCGGGATCCGACCTCGCTGCTGTTCGCCGAGACGTACCTGGCCGCCGGCCGGGACGAGAGCCTGCGCCGCTCAGTGGGTGCGGTCGTCGACGAGTTCCGGCGGCTGCTGGCCGGTCGGCTGGCCGAGCAGGGGGTGGCCGCGCCCGAGGCGACCGCCGCGGTGCTGGCCGCCGCGTTCGACGGCATCATGCTGCACCGCGCGCTCGGCCCGGGACCGGACGCCACGGAGCTGACAACCGTCCTGGAGCGGCTCATCACGCCCGCCGAGTAAGGAATGGTGAAATGTCGTGAAAGTGGTCATCTGCGGAGCCGGAATCGCCGGACTGGCCCTCGCCCAGCGCCTCGACAGCTTCGGGGCAGAGGTCGTGGTTCTGGAAAAGGCGCCCGGCCCTCGTACCCAGGGTTACATGATCGACTTTTTCGGCCCTGGCTACGACGCCGCCGAGGCCATGGGCGTGCTGCCGCGCATCCGGGAGCTGGGCTACCGGATCGATGAGATGACCTACCGGGATCACCACGGCCGCCGGCGCTCCGGCGTGCGGTTCGCCCAGTTCGCCAAGATCGTGAACGGCCGGCTGACCAGCATCATGCGCCCCGACCTCGAACGTGCTCTGCGCGAACACCTCTCCGACCGCGTCGATGTGCGCCACGCCACCACCCTCACCCGCATCGACAACCGCGCCGACGGCGTCACCGTCACCCTCACCGACGACAGCACCATCGAGGCCGATCTCCTGGTAGGCGCCGACGGCATCCACTCCACCGTCCGCGACCACGTCTTCGGGCCCGAACGGCAATTCCTGCGATACCTGGGATTCCACACCGCCGCGTACTCGTTCGACGACGCCGGCATCCACGCCCAGGTGGCCCGGCAGTTCTGCCTGACCGACACCGTCAACCGGCAGATGGGCCTTTACGGGCTGCGAGACCGGCGCGTGGCGGTCTTCACCGTGCATCGCACCCCCGACCCCACGCTGCCGGCCGATCCACGTGCGGCGATCCGCCACGAATACGGCGCCCTCGGCTGGGTCGCGCCACGCGCTCTGGCCGCCTGTCCACCGCCGGAGCAGGTCTACTACGACCAGGTAGCCCAGATCGACATGCCGGCCTGGAGACGGGGCCGCGTGGTGCTCATCGGCGACGCCGCCCACGCGGTGTCCCTCCTCGCCGGCCAGGGCGCCTCGTTGGGCATCACCGGCGCGTACGTCCTGGCCGAGCACCTGTTCCGTGCCGACACCCTTGACAGCGCGCTGGAACGTTACGAGCAGGCACTGCGACCGGTGGTCACCGACAAGCAGCAGGTAGCCCGCGACGGGACACGCTGGTTCATCCCCGCCACCACCCGGCAGTTGCACCTCCGGCGAGCCGCGCTCAAACTGGCCCGGCTCCCGGTCATCGACCGGTACGTTGCCGGCGCCCTCGCCGGCAAGTCCACCGCCATCATCACCAACCTGCGCGCGAGCGGTGCCGTTTCGGGGGTCAGCCGGCGCTGAGGAGGGCGAACCGCTCGGCGAACGCGGACATCTCATCGCGCTGCTGTTCCGGATCCGCCGAGGTGGGGCCGACCACGAGGCGGGTCACGCCTTGCGCGGCGAAGGTCTCGACCCGTTCGGCGGACATGTCGATCGAGCCCCATCGGGTGTGCTCCAGCGCGCCGGGGTCACGGCCGGCCTCCACGGCGGCGGCCCGGGCCAGCTCCCACTGGATCGCGCGTTCCTCCGGGGTGAGGGCGCCGCCGGGGAAGTAGCCGTCGCCGCGCCGACCGGCGCGCCGCGCGGCCGCCCGGCTCGATCCGCCGACGTGGATCGGCAGGTGGGTGCCCGAATACGGCTTCGGGTAGCTGGTCACGTCGTCGAAGCCGAAGAACTCGCCGTCGAAGCTGACGCCCTTCTCGTCGCCTTCCCACAGCAGCCGCAGCACGTCGATGGCCTCGTCGGTACGGCGTCCGCGGGTGCCGAAGTCGACTCCCATCGCCCTGGCCTCGCCGGGCAGCGTGCCCAGCCCCACGGTGAGCAGCCGCATCCGTCCCTTGGACAGCACGTCGATGGTCGCCAGCCGCTTGGCCAGGACCACGGGGTGGTGGTACGGCAGCAGCAGCACGGCGGTGCCGAGCAGGATGCGACGGGTTGCCGCCGCGACGAAGGCCAGGCAGTCGAGCGGATCGGGGAAGGGCAGGGACGGCGGGAGCTCGAAGGGGCCGACCGCGGCGCCGGGATACAGCACGACGTGCTCGGGCAGGTACAGCCCCTCAAAGCCGCAATCCTCGGCATGGCGGGCATACGTTACGAGCCTGTCGGGGTCGAGCCCGTCGGCCGCGGAGTAGCTGATCGCGAATTTCATCGTCATCCTCGAGGTCAGAGTCCGCGGGCACGCTACATCCTTGACGTCAGTGTCAGGGCAAATGCGTGGCCGGCGCCGTGCTCACCGGAACACGACGGCGAGGAGCCCGGGAAAGCGTTCCTCGAGATCGTCTCTGCGCAGGGTGAGGTAGTTTCTGCGTCCCGAGTGGCGCAGGCGGATCACGCCGCTCTCCCGCAGGACCCGCCAGTGATGCGTGAGGGTGGATTTCGGCGCTCCGGTCTCGATCGCCCCGCAGTATGTCTCCTCGCCGGAGGCGAGAGCGCGCACGATCTTCATCCGGACCGGGTGCCCGAGCGCGGCGAGTACGTCCTCCAACTGCAACTGCTCGGTCGTCGGATGCAGAAGAGCAGCCATGGTCCGATCGTACGGTACCGCCGTAGTCGGCTAATGTACGGTACTCCCGTACATTGGGAGGATCACATGCCGAAAGCACTGTCCGACGCCGAGCTGGCACGGTCGTTGCCGGGCGGGTTCGTCAGCAGTCACGCCGACGTCGACGGGACTCGCCTGCACTACGTGACGGGCGGGCGGGGCAGGCCCTTGGTGCTGCTGGGCGGATGGCCGCAGACCTGGTGGGAGTTCCACAAGATCATGCCGCCGCTCGCCGAACGCCACCAGGTGATCGCCGTCGATCTGCGCGGCATGGGCGGCTCGGACAAGCCCGCCTCCGGCTACGACAAGAAGACGATGGCCGCTGACATCCTCGGACTCGTGCGCCGGCTGGGCCACGACCGGGTGGACATCGCCGGCCACGACATCGGCGGCATGGTCGCCTACGCCTTCGCCGCGAACCATCCCGCTCACGTCCGACGCATCGCCCTGCTGGACATCGCCCACCCTGACGAGCGCTTCTACACCTTCTCGTTGCTCCCTCGGCCCGGACGCCAGCAGGTCGACGGCGACATCCACGCCGGGCCGGGCCGCTTCCTGTGGTGGTTCGCCTTCAACCAGGTGCCCGGCCTGCCGGAACGCCTGCTCGCCGGCCGGTCCCGCGAGCTGATCGACTGGATGTGCGACTACCTGGTCGAGGATCCCGCCTCCATCGGCGACCGAGACCGCGACATCTACGCCCGCGCCTACTCCACGCCGGACGCGATCCGGGCGGGCAATGCCTGGTACCGGGCGTTCGGGCAGGACATCGCCGACGAGAAGACCTATGGCAAGGTGACCGTTCCGCTGCTGGGCCTGGGCGGCGGAGAGGGGGGTCACCTGCTCCTTCAGGCGGTGCTGCCGGACAAGGGCACCGACGTCGAGGTGGTGCCGGTGCCGGACAGCGGCCACTACATCCCCGAGGAGCAGCCCGAGATCGTCGTCAAGCACCTGACGCGATTCTTCGCCTGAAGCCGAGCCGCACGGCGAGACCCCGCCGATCCCGGTGGGCGACCTAACGGCTGATCTTGAAACGTTCGGCGTGCTCTGCCACCCACTGCGCGAACGTACGCGCCGGACGGCCGATCACCCGTTCAACGGTGTCGTCCACGGTCGTGGCGGAATCGCTGGGGGTGGCGTACCAGCCGATGACATACTCGGCGTCCGCACGGGAGACGCCGGTGGCCATCAGCCTGTCGACGGCCTGTTCATGGGTGATGGGCATGAAGGCGATGTCGCTGTGGACGGCCCGGGACAGGAGAGAGATCCGCTCGCGCGGGGTCAGCGCCTCGGGACCGGTGAGGTTGTACGCGCGTCCCGCATGGCCGTCGTCGAGCAGCGCGACGGCCGCCACGGCCCCGATGTCGGCCTCGTGGACCAGCGCACTGGGAAAGTCGTACGGCTCTCGGACGACCCCCTCGGCCCGGATCGATCCGGCCCAGGTCAACGTGTTGGACATGAACTCCTGCGGCTCCAGACGCGTCCATTCCACGCCCGAGTCGGTCACGGCCTGCTCGACGGGTCCCACCCAGCCGCCCCACACCACGGTGATACGCCGGACACCTGCGGCGACGGCCCGCCGGACCAACTCGGGACCGACCTCGGCGAGTCCCGTCGTCACCGTGATGTGCAATCGGCCGGCGCCGTCGAGGGCGGTGTCCAGCGTCACCGGTTCGTGGTGCGTGCCGGCCACCAGCTCCACCCCGGCCGGCAACTTCCCGGCCGCCGCGACCGGATCGCGGGTCAGCGCCCGAACGGGCTCTCCGCGGCGGAGCAGCTCCGTCACCACGTGGCGGCCGGTGTTCCCGGTGGCACCCGTGACAAGTGTCGTCACAGTCGAACTCCTTTCGTCCGTCGCCGACGACGCTAGAAGCTGAATCGCACTTGAGGTCAAGGAAGTCCGGGGAGGTGATCCGCCGAGCACCGATAGGGTCAGAACGCGCAAATCGATCAGAGGGGCTTAAACGGAACCTTGATCGGCCCGCTCGCACGACAGGAGAGACATTGATGTACCCCCCGTCCAGCTCCGGGCCGGGGTTCCATCCCCCTCAGCCGCCCCCCGGGCCTCCCCAGCCGTACCCGCCCGGCCCCTACCAGCAGCCGCCACCGCCGACCGGGCCGGTGCGGCCCCGGCGCAGCGCCTGGCGGGTCCTCGTCGGGCTGGTCGTCGCGGGTTTCGGTCTGCTGGCCGTGCTCGGCGGTGGCGCGCTCATCGCGCACGCCTACTCCAACAGCCGGCAGGTCATCCACAACTCGGCGTACTCCAAGGAGCTGTGGCGCAACGTGCCCGTCGAGAAGCTGTTGCCGCCGCGGCTCGGCCGGGAGCACCCCGACAAGGGCTACTCCTCCCCGAACGACGAGCGCGGCTGGACCAGGGCCGCGATCTCCTCCGACACCTCCTGCCGGACGGCGCTCTCCGGCGAGCTGGCCCGGGTAGCCGCCGAGCGGGGCTGCGTCGCGGCCGTGCGTGCCACGTACGTGGACGACACCGGAGGGACGGCCGCCACCGTGGCCCTGGTCGCCTTCCGCGAGTCGCTGCCCCGCGTCGACCTGGAGGGCATCGTGCGTGAGGCGCAGCGGAAGCCGGACCACGCGGTACGCGCGCTCGCCGCGCCAGGCACCCAGTGGAAGGACTCCGCGCGCACCGGGAACGGCGGCCGGACCGTTGGGGACGTGCCCATGTTCGTGGCGGTCACCACGGGGCCGGCGGACGGCCGCAGGCCCGGACGGCTGCCCGAACCGTGGGGCAGGAGGGAGTACCCGCAGCGGGAGGACCGTGAGGCGTGGGCGTACACCGCGCAAGGGCTCGCGGAGAGCCTGGCCACCCGGCTGTACGCGGAGGCCCGGAAGGTGGGGGCATGATTCGCAGGCTGACCTGCGCGGCCGTCATGGTCGCCGGACTGGTCGCGGCCACCGCCGCACCGGCCGTGGCCGAGGCGCCGCGGGGCTGGGAACAGCAGATCATGAAGGTGCCGGCCGCGCAGCGGCTCGGACAGGGCAAGGGGATCACCGTCGCGGTCCTGGACACCGGGGTCGTGAAGAGCCATCCGGAGTTCCGCGGACGGGTGACGAACGGCCCCGACTTCATCGGCGGCGGCGCGAAGCCCGGGCAGTCGTACTGGGGCGCGCACGGCACCGCCATGGCCTCCAGCGTGCTGCGGGTCGCCCCGCAGGCCCGCGTGCTCTCGGTACGGGTGATCTGGGACCGGGAGGACCCGGCGCGCAAGCGCGCGGAGTCCGCCGCCAAGTCCGGCGGCACCGCCGCCGACAAGGAGAGCATCAAGGCGGCCACCGCGCTGGCCAAGGGCATCCGGTACGCCGTCGACAAGGGCGCCCGCGTGATCTCCATGTCCCTCGGCACCGACGAGTGGGGCCTCGGCAGCGGTTACGACGAGACCACGGCCGCGGCCGTCGACTACGCCCTCGGCAAGGGGGCCATCCTGCTGGCCAGCGCGGGCAACGGCGGATCCACCGACCCGCTGGAGGTCGACGCGAACAACGTCGTCTCCTACCCGGCCGCCTACCCGGGAGTGATCGCGGTGGCGGCGATGGGGCCGGGCGGCGCGCGGGCGGACTTCTCCCAGGTGCACACGTACAACACCATCACCGCACCCGGCGTGGACATCTACGCCGCCGACAACCGCGGCGGCTACCGGGCGGGGGACGGCACCTCCCCGGCCTGCGCGCTCGCGGCGGGCACCGCGGCGCTGATGCTGTCCCGCAATCCCGATCTGACGCCCCGGCAGGTACGCGACATCCTGGTGCGGACCGCCAGGAAGCCGCCGTCCGGCTACAACGTGTTCCTCGGCTTCGGGCTGATCGACGCGGCGGCGGCGGTGCGGGCGGCGGGCGCCGCCAAGGACGAGAAGATCGAAGCGGCCCCGTACAAGGGGAAGGAGTACCTCGGCGGCGGGCCGGTCGCCGCGCCGACCACCAACCCGCCGATCGACATGACCTACGTCGTCGTGGGCGGCGCGGCCGCCGGGGTGGGGCTCCTGTTCCTGCTGGTCGCGGTGCTGCTGATGCGCCGGCCCCGCGCACGCCCGGTGCCCGGCGCCTGACCTGGCGAACCCGGTGGCGGTGCGGGCAGCCGCATGCCGCCAATGCGAGACGAGACGGTCCGTCTTGACGCGGAAGCTGAGTGCCTGTATACCTTGTCATCACGAGACGGACCGTATCGTCTCATAATGGTGAGGAGTCCGTGTGACGACTGCCCGAGTCTGGTTCATCACCGGCGCGTCGAGGGGCCTGGGCAGGGCCTTCGCCGAGGCGGCGCTCGCCGCCGGAGACCGCGTCGTGGCCGCCGCCCGCGACCTCGGCCCCCTCGCCGACCTCGCCGCCGCCCACCCCGACAGCCTCGTACGGCTGACGCTGGACGTCCGCGACCGCGCGGCCGTCCGGAAGGTCGTGGACGAGGCCGCGGCGGCGTTCGGCCGCCTCGACGTCGTGGTCAACAACGCCGGCACGCTGCTGTTCGGCATGGTGGAGGAGGCCACCGAGGAGCAGATCCGCGCCCAGTTCGACGTCAACTTCTTCGGTGCGGTCTGGGTGGCCCAGGCTGTGGTGCCGCACCTGCGGGCGCAGGGGTCCGGCCACATCCTGCAGGTCACCTCGATGGGGTCCGGCGGCGGGTTCGCGTCCGTCGGGTTCTACGCGGCGAGCAAGTCCGCGCTCGACTCGGTGAGCCAGGCGCTGGCGATGGAGGTGGCGCCGTTCGGGATCAAGGTGACGATCGTGCAGCCGGGCGGGTACGGCACGGACCTGTTCACGCGGGGCACCACGCTCGCGGAGCGGCGCCCGGAGAACGAGCCGCTGCACGCCCAGCTGGCCGAGATGTGGGGCGAGGACGCCGGTCCCGACCCGAGCACGGCGGCGCCGGTGATCATGGAGCTGGTCGAGCTGGCGGAGCCGCCGCTGCGGCTGATCGTCGGCGGCGCCTCGTACGACATCGTCCAGCAGATGGAGCGGGCCCGCACGGAGGAGTACCGGGCCTGGGAGCACCTCAGCCGGAAGGCGCCGGGCTGACCACCCCACCCCGTTTGTTCACCCTCGAAAAGGAGGCATGCCTTTTGCGTACCGCCGCCCAACTCGCACTCACCGAGATCACCAAGCGTTACGGCACCCGCGTCGTCCTGGACCGGGTGTCGCTCACCGTCAGACCCGGCGAGCGGATCGGAGTGATCGGCGACAACGGGTCAGGCAAGTCCACGCTGCTCAGGCTCATGGCGAACGCCGAGCGGCCGGACAACGGCGAGCTCCTGGCCGTCGCGCCCGGCGGCGTCGGACACCTGCCGCAGTCACTCGCGCTGCCGCCGCACGCGACGGTGGCCGACGCCGTCGATCTGGCGCTGGCCGATCTGCGAGAGATCGAGGCCCGGATGCGGGCGGCCGAACGGTCGCTCGAAGAGGCGGACGCGGAGGCGTACGCGGGGCTTGTGGCGCAGTTCGAGGCACGGGGCGGCTACGAGGCCGACGTCCGGGTGGAGATCGCGCTGCACGGGCTCGGGCTGCCCGGGCTCGACCGGAGCCGCCCGCTGGGCACGCTCTCCGGCGGCGAACGCGCCAGGCTCGTCCTGGCCGCCACGCTGGCGTCCGCTCCCGAGCTGCTGCTGCTCGACGAGCCGACCAACGACCTGGACGACCAGGCCGTGGCCTGGCTCGAACAGCGCCTGCGCGCCCACCGGGGCACGGTCGTGGCGATCACGCACGACCGGATGTTCCTGGAGCGGGTGACCACCGCCATCCTGGAGGTCGCCGACGGGCAGGTGCGCCGCTACGGCGACGGCTACGCCGGGTACCTCGTCGCCAAGGCCGCCGAACGCGCCGCGCAGGCGCGGGCCCACGAGGAGTGGAAGACGGAGCTGGACCGGCATGCCACGCTGGTGGCGGCCAACGCGGGCCGGCTGGCCGGGATCCCGCGCAAGGTCGCCAAGGCGGGCATGGGCACCGGCGCCTGGCGGGCGCGCTCGCGTACGCACGGGGCCGCCGGGCGCATCCGGCAGTCCCAGCAGCGGCTACGGTGGCTCGCCGAGCACCCGGCGCCGCCGCTTCCCGAGCCGCTGCGCTTCGCCGCCACCCTCGCCACTGCGGGGGCCGCTTCCGAAACCGAGGTGGCCGCGCTCGACGGCGTGGTGGTGGCGGGCCGGCTTCGCCTCGACTCCCTGGCCGTCGGCGCCGGTGAGCGGCTGCTCGTCACCGGTCCGAACGGGGCGGGCAAGACCACGCTGATGCGGGTGCTCGCCGGGGAGCTGCGTCCGGACGCGGGCGAGGTACGGCGGGCCGGCCGGGCCGGGTTCTTCCGGCAGGACGAGGGGGACCTCGGCCGGGTCGGGCCGGCGGACCGGACGGTGTTGCGGGCCTACGCGGACGGGCGTCCCGGGAGCCTGGACGAGCACGCGGACACGCTGCTCGCCCTGGGGCTCTTCCGGCCGTCGGACCTCGGGCTGCGCCTGGGGGAGCTCTCCTACGGGCAACGGCGCCGGATCGAGCTCGCGCGGCTGGTGAGCGAGCCCGTGGACCTGCTGCTGCTCGACGAGCCGACCAACCACCTGTCGCCGATGCTCGTGGAGCAGTTGGAGGAGGCGCTGGCCGCCTACCGGGGCGCGCTGGTGGTCGTGACGCACGATCGGCGCCTGCGGGCCGCGTTCACCGGCTCCCACCTGGAGCTGGGCGCGGCGGGTCGCGGGGTCGGCGCCGGAACGAGCCGGCGTTGAACACCATGAGTGGGGCGAGTACGGTGGCGTACTCGCCCCCTCTGTCACGGCGTCACCCGAAGGTCACGACGAGGCGGCCGTCCGAGGCGAAGGACCAGCGCAGGGCGCCGCTGTAGGACGAGCACCGGGACCCGTTCGAGCCGGACCAGAACTGGTTCGAACTGTCGGAGTTGCCGACGATCCGGTCGTTCGTCCCGCTGCCGCTGCGGCACGAGGTGTTGTTGCGGAACACCGAGGTGCCGGCGTCGAACGAGTAGTTGCGCTCGGTGTTGTCGATGCTGACGTTGTCCGACACCGTCATCGTGCCGGGATTCCGGTTGTAGGTGAAGCCGTGCTTGCCGTTGCGGTACGCGATGCTGCGCCGGATGGTGTGGTTGACCGCGATGTCCTCGCCGCCGAGCTTGTAGCCGTTGCGGTCACCGTTGCCGGCCTGGCTGCCGTCGCTGAGCGTGCCGTTGTTGTACGACAGGGAGTCCTCGATGGTCACCGGGCCGATGGCGCCCGTGTCCGTCTTGGTGTAGAGGTCCCAGCCGTCGTCGATGTTGTTGCGGGACACGCAGTAGCGGAAGACGTTGCCGGAGCCGACGGTGAGCTTCGCGGCGAAGCCGTCGGCGTCCTCGCCGTCGGAGTCGGCGTTGTCGTGCGACAACGCGCTCAGGATGAGGTTGTTGGCCGGCCACTGGTCGCGGGGCGTGTCGGAGGCGATTCGCGAGAGCTGCAGCCCCGTGTCCCGGTTGAACCGCGTCTCCGTGCGCTCGAAGATGTTGTTGCTGCCGCCGACGAAGATGCCGTTGTCACCGGCACGCTCGACGACGATGCCGTAGATGTGCCAGTACGACCCGTTCACGGCGAGTCCGCGGTTGGCCGGGTCCTCGCTTTGGGCCGAGAAGTTCAGGATCGGGGTCTCGCCCGGGTAGGCGGACAGTTTCTTGCGGGCGCTCGAGGTGCCGTTGTTGCCCGCCGCGATGGTGACCGTCTGGGAGAAGTTGTAGGTCCCGCCGCGTGCGTAGATCGTCCCGCCGGCGGTGATGCGGGTGATCGCCGAGGTGAGGGTCGTCGGGTCCGACTGCGTCCCGGTCGCGCCGTCCCTGCCGTTCGGCGCCACGTAGAGCGTGCTGCCCGTCGGCGGGGTCGTGCCGCCCGCGTCGACGTCGATGTAGTCGAGGTTGGCCAGGCCGTTCGAGGTGGTCGGGTTGAACTGGATGGTGTTGCTGCCCGCCCGCACCGACACGGTGAGCGTCTTGGTGACCCAGGTGTCCCACGTGCCGGTGCCCTCGTACGAGACGTTCTGGACCGTCGACCCGTTGACGATCAGGTCGGCGGGGCGGGCGGTCGTGGTCCCGTTCGCGAACCGCACGCTCAGCGTCGCCGTCCCGGCCGCGCCGGCGTTGACGGTGAACTGGGCGGAGGCGCCGGTGGCGTTGTTGCCGTTGCAGAATCCGCTGCCGGAGTAGCCGGACCAGTTGCTGTCGATGGTGCCGGTGCAGACCGCGGGCGAGGTCTCCGCCTCGTACCGCGTCGGCGCGGCCTGTGCGGCGGTCGGTGACAGTGCGACGAACGCGCCGGCTAACAGGCCGGCGCACGTGAGGATGGCTTTCAGGCGCATCATCGTTCTCCAAGGTGTCGGGTACGGAGGCGCGGGCGAAACGTCGCCACATTAGGAAAGCGCTTTCCTCGGCGTCAATGCGCCACTGCAAACGCGTCAACCCCGAAACCATCGCCGCTGGCCAGGGATTTACCACGGGCTCAACCGCCGGTGAAACTTTCATTCAGCCCGAGAAGCGAGGCCCTGCGGCAGGAACAGGCACTACCATGCTGCCATGCAGCACCTTTGTGCCTGACCAGCGGATGCGCCGACGACGTCATCCCTTTCCGGTCCTTCTCCGGAAGGACGCACCGCTGGAGTCACCGAGTGCTCCCTGCATGGCGCCGATCTTCCGGCGACCTCTTCACACTGCTGCGCGGCAACGCCGATTTCCGACGCCTCATCGGCGCCTGCGCGCTGAGCCTGACCGGCGACTGGTTCGCCTTCGTCGCATTGAGCGGTTTCGTCTACCACAGCACCGGCTCGCCGGGGTGGACGGCGCTGCTGTTCGCGATCAACTCCCTTCCCGGGGTGCTGCTGTTCCCGTTGATCGGCCCGCTCACCGACCGGTTCGACCGGCGACGTCTTCGGATCCTCTGCGACCTGGGCTCGGTGGTCCCGGTGGGCGGGCTGCTGGTCGCCTTCCACACCGGCTCGGTACCGCTGGCCCTGGGATGCCTGGCCGTCCTGTCGGTGCTCGCCGCGATGGCCGGTCCCATCCCCGAGGCCGCGCTGCCCAACCTCGTCACCGGCCGAGAGCTCTCACTGGCCCAGACCGTGCTCGGCAGCCTGTACTCGGCCGGCCTGCTCGTCGGAGCCGGACTGGGAGGCCTGGTCACCGCCGCCTGGGGCACCTCGGCCACGCTCCTCCTCGACGGCGCCTCGTTCATCGTCTCCGCGCTGCTCGTCGCGCGGATCGAGCGGCCCTTCTCCAGCGCCGTGTCGACGCGCCGGATCCGGATACGCGCTGACACCGCCGAACTCTGGCAATTCCTGCGAACGACCCCCGTGGCCGCGGCCCTGCTGTGGCTGACCGCGGGGCTGCGTCTCTGCTACGGAATGGTCGGACTCCTGCCCGTCTACGCCCTCGATCGCTTCCACGTCGGCGACGCGGGAGTCGGCGCCCTGTACCTGGCGCAGGGCCTCGGCGCCGTGCTCGGCCCCTTCGCGGGCAGGCGGCTCGCCGGCGGCTCGACACGTCGGCGGCTGTACGTGGCGGCGGCGGCCCTGGCCCTCTTCGGCCTCGGATACCTGGTCCTCGCCCACGTCTCCGGACTCGGCCCGGGAATGGCCGCGGCGTTCGTCGGCCACCTCGGGGTGGGCACGTGCGCGATCCTCGCCCTCAACGGCCTGCAACTGGCGACGCCTGACCATGTCCGGGGACGCGTGATGGTGCTGGTCTTCAGCCTCTCGGCGGCGTTCCAAGGCGTGTCGACACTCGCGGTCGCGCCCATGACCGCGGCCATCGGCATGGCCGACACCACCCGTCTCCTCGGGCTCCTGGCCGTCGCGTACGCGATCGTCTGGGCGGCACGCGTCCGGCGCTGACGCCGGTCCTGCTCAGGGCTGGGAGCCGGGTGGCAGGGCGAAGGGATCTTCGGGGAGGAAGCAGCCGTAGTCCTGCAGCGGCATCGGATCCTCGAGCACGATCCGCTGGAGCTCGCCCGCCGGCGACAGGCCGTCCGGACGGTCCGGCACGCGCCGGCCCGGCCGCAGCCCGTCACGGCCGAGCGACGTCTCCGGCGCGTCCGCCGCGAGCTGCCCGAACCGGTCCAGCAGAACGTGTACGGCGTCATAGACGTCGCGGACGTTCTCGGCGGCGTCATCCTCGCCCGCCTCGGGGCAGAGGTCACGGTACGCGGCGCGGGCCGCGGCCAGGAAACGCTCCGGATCCACGATCACCACGTCCCGGCGCGTCCGTACGCTGATCGTCATGCCGGCCGCCGGAAGCGTCTGCTCTTCCACCGTCCGACGGTATCCCGCCGCCCGGCCCCGGAGACTGGAAAAGGCCGGCGAGGTGTCCTGGACCTTCGGGTGCGGCCGGAATATCGCCGTCCGCGCCCGGGCTGATCCGGTCATGACCGAGATTCTGGTGACCGGGGCGACCGGGAACGTGGGCCGGCAGGTGGTGGCCGGGCTGGTGTCCGCCGGTGGTTCCGTGCGGGCGTTGGTGAGGGATGCGCGGGCGGCGCGGCTTCCAGGGGGAGTGGCGGCCGTGGAGGGGGACCTGGGTGTGCCCGGCACGCTGGAGCGGGCGCTGGCGGGTGTGGAGACGGTGTTCCTGGTCTGGCCCTTCCTCACCGCCGACGGCGCCTCCGCCATTCTGGAGGTGATCAAGAGCCGGGCCCGCCGGGTCGTCTACCTCTCGTCGTCGGGGGTGGACGACGAGGCGCAGCGGCAGGGTGACCCGATCAACCAGCTGCACGCCGACATGGAGGGCCTGATCGAGAGGTCCGGGCTGCGGTGGACGATCCTGCGGTCGAACACCATCGCCTCCAACACCCGGGGATGGGCGGCGCAGATCCGTGCCACCGGTGCCGTACGCGGGCCGGAGATCGCCGCCACCGCGGTGATCGACCCGCGCGATGTCGCGGAGGTGGCGGTACGGGTGCTGGCCGGCGACGGGCACGACGGCGCGACGTACGTGCTGACCGGGCCGCAGGTGGTGGGCCGGGCCGAGCAGGTGCGCGCGATCGGGGAGGCCATCGGGCGCCCGCTGCGGTTCGAGAAGGTGGCCGTACAGGCCGCGCGTGAGCAGATGCTCGCGGACGGGAGGCCGCCGGCCCTGGTGGAGGCCCTGCTGGCCAGCGCGGAGGCGCGGCCGAAGTCGGAGCTGATCACCTCGACGGTGGAGGAGATCACGGGGGCGCCGGCGCGTACGTTCGGGCGATGGGCCGCCGACCACGCGGACGAATTCCGCTGACCGCAGGCCGCTTCAGCGGCACCCGCTGTACGCCGCGCGTGTCGGCGTACAGCATCGTGAACTCCCAGGAACGCGTCCACGGGGGACGGCTCGGCATCGGTGTGCGCCGGCAGAGGAAATGGTGTCCTCCTGCCAGGCGCATTCGGTTCACGCGATGCCGAGGCCGTCCGTCTTCGGTTGAGCCGGGCCGGTGCGGGGTGCTCGCCGTTCCATGTCGAAGTCCCTTCGCCCCGTCCCTCTGACGATGAGGCCAGAGGCGCGTCAGTTGCCGAGGATCTGGTTGACCAGCGACGAGACCCCGGTGGTGTCCAGGAGCGTCACGGGCTGCTCCACCGTGAGATCGCCCGGCGACTCGAACGTCCAGGTCCCGGTGGCCGGGGACCAGGTCGGGAACCAGCTGGTCGGGGACCAGGTGGTCGGGGACCAGGTGCTCGTCGTGGCGCAGGGCACCGCGCCCAGCCAGAGCGAGTCGACGACCTGCGTGAGTCCCAGGGCGGCCAGCAGCGACGAGGACGACGTGCTCGTCGTCGTCGTGCACGGCGCCGCGGGTGCGGGGCCGAGCAGCCCGTCGACCAGGCCGACGACGCCGCCGGCCTTGTACGTGGGGATGCTCTGGCTGCACGTCGTCGTCCGGTTGACCCAGGTCAGGCCGTCGACGGGGCTCGGGCGCCCGGACCACGGCGGCCCCAGCGGCGACTCGTTGAAGACCGATTCGGCCAGGGCCTGGAAGTCCTCGGTCCAGGACGACTGCCCGTTGTAGCTGACGACGTTGTTGTTGCCGCACAGGGCCGTGTCCACGGCCCCCTCTTCTGCGGCGGCCGGCCCGGCGGCCAGCAGCAGGCCGGAAGTCGCGGCGAATGCGGCAATGGCGTGCTTGTACATGGTGCTCCCTGCGGATGGTAATCCGGTTATCCGCAGAGATCATTACCCTTAGTGGTGGTTGAATTACTTCATAGTTGTATCTAGCCCTCTTTACCGGGAGGTCCTATTCTCACGACTCGTGAAACTTCTCATGTTCGCGGCGCTTACGGGCGCCCTCATGATGCCCTTAGCGGGTACCGCTACCGCCCAGGCAGCTGCATACCCCGTCAAATCCTCCCAACTAACCGCCAATCCGCTCTATAAGGCGGGTGCACTGCCGACGACCACCTGTGCGGAGCCGTCGCTCGAGCCGAACAATCGCCAGCAGGCCCGCGCCTACCTCGACGCGGTCATCGCCTGCCTGGAAACCACCTGGGAACAGCACCTCACGAACGCCGGCCTGACCTACAGGCCGGTCAAGGTGCGGCACATGGACCGGATTCCGAAGAAGTGGTGTGGCTATGACATCGAGAAACTGAATTCCCAGACCTGGTACTGCGACCGCACCGAGACACTGGTCTTCCAGCTCGGCAAGGACTGGCTCGACGAAGCCGACGACCTCTGGCTGTTCGAGACGGCGGCCTCCATGTACGGCTACCATGTGCAGAAATTGGTCGGTATCGCCAAGGCCTACGACAAATTGCCCTATGACAAAAAGACGGAGCTGTATGAGCAGCAGCGCCGCATGAGTCTCCAGAGCGAATGCTTCGCCGCCGCCTTCATCAAGAGCGTCTGGCCGATCGAGGGCAGGAACCTGAGCGACTGGAACGAGCTCGTCAATTTCCGGTGGAGCGAGGACCCCGCCGAGGTGCGTGAATTCGGCAGCCGGGCCGCGGTGCGCCACTGGCTCAAGCGCGGCTTCACCTCCGGCGACCCCGGCTCGTGCAACACCTGGTCGGCCCCCTCGTCCAAGGTCGCCTGACGGTACGGCCGCGGTGGTCCACCGGGTCCACCGCGGCCGTCTCGATACGATCGTTCCATGTATCCCCCCATCGAGCCGTACGACCACGGCCTGCTCGACACCGGTGACGGCAACCTCGTCTACTGGGAGGTCTGCGGCAACCCGGAGGGGAAGCCCGCGCTCGTCGTCCACGGCGGCCCCGGATCGGGGTGCAAGACGGGGGTGCGCCGGCTCTTCGACCCGGAGCGTTACCGGATTGTCCTGTTCGACCAGCGAAACTGCGGCCGCAGCCGCCCGCACGCCAGTGACCCGTCCGTCGACCTGAGCACCAACACGACCCACCACCTCGTCGCCGACATGGAGCGGCTCCGCGAGCACCTCGGCATCGACAGCTGGCTGCTCTACGGCGGCTCGTGGGGCTCGACGCTGATGCTGGCCTACGCCGAGGCCCATCCGGCGCGGGTGTCGGAGATGGTCATCGTGGCCGTCACGACCACGCGCCGCTCCGAGATCGACTGGCTCTACCGCGGTGTCGGGCGGTTCTTCCCGGAGGAGTGGGAGCGCTTCAGGCAGGGCGTCCCCGAGGCCGACCGCGACGGTGACACCTTCGCGCTGCTGGCGGCGTACTCGCGGCTCCTGGCCGACCCCGATCCCGAGGTCCGCGCGAAGGCGGCCAGTGACTGGGTCACCTGGGAGGACGCGGTGATCTCCATGGAGCCCAACGGCAAGCCCAACGCCTACAGCGACCGCCCGGCCGAGGCGGTGATGGCGCTCGTCCGGATCTGCTCCCACTACTTCTCCAACGCCGCCTGGCTGGAGGAGGGAGTGCTGCTGCGGGAGGCGGGGCGGCTGGCCGGGATCCCCGGCGTGCTGATCCACGGCCGTCTCGATCTGGGCGGCCCGCTGGAGACGGCCTGGGAGCTGGCGAAGGCCTGGCCGGACGCCAAGCTGGTCGTCGTGGACGACTCCGGGCACACCGGCAGCGGCACGCTCTCCAAGGAGTTGTCCGCCGCCCTCGACGGCTTCGCCGGGCGGTGAGGGGGCGGGACCCGCGGCTCGCGATCGTCTGGGGCGTTAGGACGGCGCCAGTGGTGACCATCGCCTCGCCGTCGGTCGATTCCGTACGGGTGAGCCGCGGGTCCGCAGGGGACAGCGCGCTGACAACCGCGTGCCCACTCGCTGACCTGCAGCAACAGTAGCTTCGCCGACTGTCCGGACACCACCGAATTAAACGCCCGTGCGCGGAGGATTCCCCCGCCGGCCACCCTGACACTGTCTCGAAAACGTCTCACATAGTGTCTCAATATTATGCGGACAGGTGGCGGTAGAGGGTGGCGCGGGAGACGCCGAGGGCTCGGGCGATCTCGGCGGCGGTGTGCCGGCCCGAGGCGTGCATGCGCCTGGCCCGCTCGATGGCCTCCGGCGTCATCGCCCCCGGCCTGCCGCGCCGGCGCGCCTCCTGCGCCGGAGGCTCGGGACGGTCCTCCAGCAGGCGTTCCACCCCGGACAGCACGGCCGGGCGGAGCATCTCCGCCGGCAGGTCGGCGAACATCACGACGGGGTCGCTGAGCATGCCGAACGCCTGCGCCGCCCGGATGCGGTCCACGTGGTCGGCGAGCGGCCCGGCGATGAGGTGCTGGGCCAGGTAGGCGGCGTCTCGAAAACGGTCGAAGACCGATCCCTCCGCGGCCAGCGCGAGGTCGCGCATCTGCAGCCTCAGCAGGTCGCGGTGCGTCAGCCAGACGTCGAGCAGGCCCTCGATCACCGCCCACCGCTTCTGGCGCTCGTCGCTCCCCGGCGCGCGGTTGGCCGCGTCGATCGCCGCCTCCATGTCGGCCAGCAGCGGCTCGGCCAGGGCCGCGATGATCTCCTTCTTGCTGGGGAAGTGGTAGAGGACCGCCGTCTTGGTCAGCTCGAGCCGCTCCGCGATCTCGCGGATCGAGGTGGCGTGATAGCCCTGCGCGGCGAACAGGTCCTGCGCCACCTGGAGGATCCGCGAGCGAGTGTCGTCCGTCACGCCGCCGATTCTAGACCTTGTCTGACCGTTGGTCGGGAGCCTATAGTCCTGAACTGACCAACGGTCAGGAGAGGCGGAGGCATGACTGAGGTTCTGGTGGTCGGGGCGAGCATCGCCGGGCAGACGCTGGCGTACTGGCTGGCCCGGCACGGGATGCGGGCCACGCTGGTCGAGCGGGCGCCGCGGCTGCGCACGGGTGGCAACGGGGTGGACCTGCGGGACGAGGCGACCGAGGTGGCCGAGCGGATGGGGATCATGCCGCGGGTCAGGGCCGCGGCGGCGGACGTGCGGGGCATGAAGTTCGTGGACGCGGCGGACCGGGCCGTGGCCCGCGTGAACATGAGCAGGAGCGGCGAGATCGAGATCATGCGGGGTGACCTGGTGGCGCTGCTGCACGAGGTGACCGGGCCGGAGGTGGAGTACGTCTTCGGCGACTCCGTCCGGTCGATGGAGGAGGACGGCGGCGGCGTGACGGTGTCGTTCGAGTCGGGCGCGACGCGGCGGTTCGACCTGGTCGTCGGGGCCGACGGGCTGCACTCTTCGGTGCGGCGGCTGGCCTTCGGGCCCGAGGAGGGGGCCCTGCGGCACATGGGGCACTACTTCGCGTTCGCGAACGCGGACTCCGCGCTGGGGGAGGACCGGTGGGTGACGATGTACAACCTTCCGGGCAAGATGGCGGGGCTCTACCGGTCGGGCAACCACGCCCAGGCGAAGGCGTACTTCATCTTCAGGTCCGAGCCGCTGGCCTATGACCATCGCGACGTCGGGCAGCACAGGACGCTGCTGACGGAGGCGTTCGGCGGCGAGACGTCCTGGCGGGTGCGCGAACTGCTCGACGGGGCCCTCGCCGACCCCGACTTCTACTTCGACGCGCTCAGTCAGGTGCGCCTGCCCTCGTGGTCGTCGGGGCGGGTGGCGCTCGTGGGGGACGCCGCCTACTGCGCCTCCCCGGCGTCGGGAGCCGGGGCGGAGCTGGCCGTCGTGGGGGCGTACCGGCTGGCCGAGGAGCTCGCGGGCACCTCGGACCACCGGGTCGCCTTCCGGCGGTACGAGGAGGGGCACCGCGAGCTGGTCAAGCGCAAGCAGCAGATCGGGCCGAACGTCCGCATGATGGTGCCGAAGACCCACCTGGGCATGTGGGCGCGCAACGGGCTGGCCCTGGGGATGGGCCTCGTCGCCCGGAGCTCGTAGGAGGGGTCATACGGGAGGCGCCAGGACGAAGTAGCGGTCGAGCCTGCTCTTGTCGCCGCGCATGTCGAGGCCGTCGGCCGGGATGCGGTTCCAGAGGAACAGCATGAGGTCCGACGCGCTCCCGGCCAGCTCGACGTCGAAATCGCCGCCGTCCGCCCCGGAGGACAGCCGTACGTCCGGGCCGTCGAAGTGGACCGCCCAGTCGCCCTCGCCGTCCGTGCGACGGAAGCGGAAGCGCTCGCCCGCTCCGGCGGGCGCCTGCGTCCACTCCCGCCGGGCGGGCACCATGACCTCGAACGTCTGCGTGACCGCGTCGGCCGCCACGTCCTCGTGGATCGGGCGCGGGACGCCGAGGGCGTTCTCGGCGTCCCAGCGGTGCACGGCGGCCTCGATGGTCTGCACCCGCACCCAGAACCCGACGGTCTGCTCCTTCGACCACGTCCACGCCGGATCGCCGGCGTCGCGCTCGTCGAACAGCGCCGCCAGCCGGGCCGCCCCTTCCTCGAACCAGTCGAGCACCCCGTCCGGGATCGGCCCGAGGTTGGGCGCGTGCTGCGGATCGGGCCACCCCGTGAGGTCCTGCGGCAGCCCGGCGAAGGACAGGTCGGAGCCGTCCGGCGGCCCGTCGCGCCGGTCGTCGATGATGCTGAACACGCCCCGGTGCACGGAGCCCAGGTGGATCAGCAGATCGGCGACCGACCAGCCGGGACAGGACGGCACCGGCGGCGCGGCGCCGGTCTCCGCCGCCTGCCGGGCGGCGTCCTGGAATGCTCGGACCTCTCGGCGAAAGCGCGAAGCGGGTTCCATTCCCCTCACTGTGCCCCAGCCGGCTGGTCCCGCTCCACCGACTTCGCCGATGCCGGCCGCCCGACGGCGTGGGCGACGGCGGCGGTGACCAGGGCGGCGGCCACCAGCAGGGCGCTCACCCACAGCGGCGAGCGCAGCCCGAGCCCGGCCCCGATGGTCAGGCCGCCGAGCCACGGGCCGAGCGTCGCGCCCACGTTGAGCGCCGCCGTGGCGAACCCGCCGGCCAGGGTGGGGGCGCCGGTGGCCGCGTACAGCACCTGCGAGATCAGCGTGGAGCCCACGGCGAACGAGAGCGTCCCCTGGACGAAGACGAGCACGACCGCGGGCACCGGCGCGCCGGCTGTCAGCGCGAAGAGGGCCCACCCGGCGGCCAGCGCCGGCCCGCAGATCGCCAGGAGCCGGATCGGCCGCCGGTCGGCCACCCGCCCGCTGACGGTCACTCCCACGAACGAGCCCAGCCCGAACAGGGCCAGCATCAGGGGCATCCAGGAGGACCCGATCCCGGTGTCCCCGGTGAGCAGGGGTGCGAGGTAGGTGAACGTGCAGAAGGTGCCGCCGTTCACCAGACCGCCCAGCACGAGGAAGACCAGCAGCCGCGGCCGGCGCAGCGCCCGCAGCTCCCCGCGGGCCCGCGGACCGGCCGGGCCGGGGGCGCCGGACGGCACGGACTTGAGCACCGCGACGATGGCCGGGACCAGCGCGACGGCCACCGCCCAGAACGCCGAGCGCCACCCCCACACCTCGCCCAGCAGCGCGCCGCCCGGCACGCCCGCGACGCAGGCGATCGTGACGCCGCCGAGGAGCACGGAGGTGGCGCGCCCCTTGGCGTCGGGAGGCGCGAGCGCGACGGCGGTCGCCATGGCCACCGCCAGGAACCCGGCGTTGGCCAGCGCCGCGATCACCCGCGTGCCGAGCAGCACGCCGTAACTGGTGGTGAGCGCGCCCACCACGTGCACGACCAGGAACGTGACCAGGAAGGCCAGCAGCGCGAACCGCCGGGACCAGCGCAGGCTGAGCACCGCCATGAGCGGCGCCCCCACCACCATCCCGACGGCGAAGGCCGAGGTGAGCAGCCCCGCGGCGGGGATGGACACCTGCAGGTCCCGCGCGATGCCCGGGATGAGCCCGGACAGCATGAACTCGGACGTCCCCTGGGCGAAAACCGCCAGTCCGAGCAGGTAGACAGCGAAAGGCATGAGAGAACTCCGCGACCGTATCGAGGATCGACAAGGAAGCGGGCAGGCCGGAGGAAGGTCCTGCCCCGCTGGGGAAGTCGGCCGCATCACGAAGAACCGCACGGCTCGCGGAGAGCCCGGCGTCAGCGCGAGACAGCCACCGGATGACCGGTGGCTAGCGTTTTGACGCCTCGGGGCTGGACATGAGGGCGAACGTAGCAAGGCCGCGGAGACCTACGCAAATGATTTGCTATCTTGGACTAGTCGTTCCAAGATAGGCCGCGGAGGTGCCGATGCCGGACGTGAAGCATTTCGATCCCGACGCGGTGCTGGAGCAGGTGGAGCGCCTGTTCTGGCAGCGCGGCGCCGCCACGGGCATCGCGGAGGTGGTCGCGGCGACCGGCCTCAGCCGCTCCAGCCTGTACGCGACCTACGGCGGCAAGCAGGACCTGTACGTGCGGGCGCTGCGCCGCTACGTCGAGGAACGCTCGCAGCCGATGTTCCAGACCCTGGCCGACGACGGGCGCGGCCTGCCCGCCGTCGAGGCGTTCTTCGACCGCCTGATCCGGATCAGGTGCGCGGGCGAGCACGCGCGCTGGGGCTGCATGGCGACCAACGCCAACGCCGACGGCGCGGACCCGGCCGTGCGCCAGGTGCTGGACCAGCACCACGACCGGCTCCGCACGACGATGCGCGCGGCCCTGGAGGCGGCCAGGGCCCAGGGGCAGCTCGCCGACGGCCTCGACCTCGACGCGACCGCGGAGTCCCTGACCCTGCTGGCCTACGGGGTCAACCTCCGCTCGCGCGCCGGCGCGGACCCGGCAGCCCTGCGCAGGGGCGCGTCCGCCGCACTCGACTCTCTCAGAAGGGACCGGTCATGAAGCCGCAGGTAGTGATCTTCGACGTGAACGAGACGCTGACCGACATGGAGCCGATGCGGGGCAGGTTCGAGGAGGTGGGGCTGTCCGGCGAGCAGATGGGGACGTGGTTCGCGAGCGTGCTGCGCGACGGGTTCGCGCTCACGGCTGCGGGCGGTTTCGCCGAGTTCGGCCGGATCGCCGACGACGTGCTCAGGGAGATGGGCGCCGGGGACGAGGCGGTGCGCCACGTGCTGAGGGGGTTCGCCGAGCTGCGGGTGTATCCCGACGTCCCCGAGGGCATGCGGCTGCTGCGCGAGGGCGGCATCCGCCTGTTCACCATGACGAACGGGGCGGCGGCCATGACCGAGGGGATCCTGCGCCGCGAAGGGCTGTCGGACCTGGTGGAGGCCACGCTGGACGTGAGCGGCCCCCGCGCGTGGAAGCCCGCCCGCGCGGCCTACGAGTACGCGGCCGGCCAGGCCGGGGTGCGGCCCGACCAGGCGGTCCTGGTCGCGGTGCACCCGTGGGACATCGACGGGGCCCAGCGGGCCGGGCTGTCGGGGGCCTGGCTGGAGCGGCGCGGCACGCCGTACCCGAGCGTGATGAGCGCCCCGCGCCTGTCTGCCCCCGACCTGGTCTCGCTGGCGAGGCTTGTCACTGTTTAGGGAAGAAGTCCGCGCCCTGGACGTACTCCATCGCCTTCGTGAAGACGGGGTCGGTCATGCGGCGCTCCATCTCCTCGGGAGAGAGCTCCTCGACGCGCGCCTGGATCCACCACAGGTTGCCGAACGGGTCGCGTACGCGCCCGACCCGGTCGCCCCAGAACAGGTGGGTGATCTCCGTCACCGACGTCCCGCCCGCCTCGATGGCCCGGCGGTAGATGGCGTCGGCGTCGGCGTCGGGGACGTACAGGCGCAGGAAGGCAGGCGTGGGCGGCCAGCCGGGAGCCGAGTCGAACATCATCACCACGGCGTCCCCGATCCGCACCTCCGCGTGACCGATGCGGCCCTCGTCGTCGGTCACCCGGGACAGCTCGACGGCGTCGAAGGCGGCCGTGAGGTAGTCGATGAGGCCCGCGGTGTCGGACCCGATGATCCACGGCGTGACGGTGGTGTATCCCTCGGGAATGTTCATGCCCGCAGGCTATTCGGCAAGTAGGCCAGATCATGTCCTACTTGCGTTGGCGAGCAGGAAATCCAGCACCAGAGGGCTCGCGACTTCCCTGAACTCCTCGAAGTACGCGTGCCGCGCCCCCTCGATCATCCGCAGCTCCGCCCCGGGGATGCGGCCGGCCAGCAGCGGGGCGTTGGCCGCCGGGTTGAACACGTCGTCGGTGCCGTGCACCACCAGCGTGGGCGCGGCGATGGAGGGCAGCGCGGCCCAGCTGTCGTGCCCGGCGCTGGCGGCCAGGTGGCGGCGGCGCGCGTACGCGGGCATGGCCGGGTCGCCGACCGTGTGGTGGGGGCCCGGGTGCGTGGCCAGCCAGGCGGGCGTGTACATGAGCTCCAGCAGCGCCCGCTCGGCGGCCGCCCGGTCCGGCTGGGCCAGCGACCTGCGCACGTCGTTGTCCCGCTCGAGCCCGTGGACGCCGCCCGGCGAGCTGCAGCCGAGCACCAGCGACCCGACCCGCTCGGGATGGTCGGCCGCCAGCCACTGGGCCACCCGCCCGCCCATCGACGTCCCGTAGACGTGCGCCTTCTCCACGCCGAGCTCGTCGAGGACGGCCAGCACGTCGGCGGCGAACCCGCGGGTGGTGTACGGCTCGTCGGGTTTGTCGCTGCCGCCCGTGCCGCGGTAGTCGAAGGTGACGGTGCGGAACTCCTGCTCGAAGTCCGGGCGTACGGGATCCCACCAGCGGTGCTCGTTGGCCTGTCCCTGCAGGAGGACGAGGGGTTGCCCGCCGCCGCGGACCTGGTAGGACAGCTTGACGCCGTCCACGGCTGTCGCAAATGGCATGTCTGGCATCGTAGGGGGCCGGTGAGCGGGTGCGGGTCTAGCCTGTTTTCGCCTCGACGTACCATTCGCGGCCGAGCAGCAGGCCGAAGACGGGCGCCGGGAGCCGCACGAGCACTCTCGCGACGGCGGACAGCCGGCCGCCACCGCTGATCTGGGAGTGGTGGGCGGCCAGCGCCCGCTGCTTCTGCCCGGCGTAGCGGCGCACGTCGATCCCGTGGGTGATGGCCTTGCCGGGGCTGTACGCCTTCGCCAGCTCGCGTTCGTCGTAGCGGAGCGGGATCCGGAGCAGGTGGATCAGGCGTACCAGCCGGACGGCGGCGTCGCGCGGGACCGTGGCCTCCAGCACGCGGGGCACCCCGGCCAGCTCGGCGGCCCGCTTGCCGACCTCGTGCACCTTGACGTGGTCGCGGTGGCCGTACCCGCCGTTGGGGTCGTAGCTGAGCAGGAGGTCCACCTTCTCCTCGCGCAGGATCGCGGCGAGCCTGGCCGCGGCCTCCTCCGTGCTCGCGCGCACGAACCGCATCCGGTCCGGCGGGTCGGGATACAGGTCCTTGCCGTGCCCGCTGTCGGCGTAGCCCAGGTGCTCGACGCGCGCCACGCCCAGCTCGGCGGTGGCGGCGCGCAGCTCGTTCATCCTGGTCGTGCCGCCCTCCGCGACGGACTTCATGACACCGTCGGTCGCGACCACGACGATCACGCGGTGGCCCTCGGCGGCGGCGCGGGCGAGCGTGCCGCCGGTCAGGAGCACCTCGTCGTCCGGATGCGCGTGAAAAGCCAGGAGTGTCGCCATAGGCGGTCACCCTATATTCCATTGACGGAGTGAGTACTCACTCCGTACCGTGATGGCCATGACGAACCCGACAGGCCGGCGACGCGCGCCGGCGATGAGCCCGGAACAGCGCCGCGAGATGATCGTCCGCGCGGCGCTTCCCCTGGTGGTGGAGTACGGCACCTCCGTGACCACCGCCCAGGTCGCCCGCGCCGCGGGCATCGGCGAAGGCACGATCTTCCGGGCCTTCGGCGACAAGGAGACCCTGCTCGCCGCCTGCATGGCGGAGGCGGCGCGGCCGGACGACACGCTCGCGCACGTGGCGGCGATCGCGCTGGACGTGCCGCTGGAGGAGCGGCTGATCGAGGCCGCGGAGACGCTGCGCGGCTACCTGGCCCGGATGGGCGCCGTGGCCGGTGCCCTGGCCGCCTCGGGCGGCCTCCGCCGCGACCCCCGCCTCCTGGGTGCACCCTCCGAAGCCTCCGGGCAGGGGAGCGGCGCGCCCTCCGACGCCCCTGGAGACGCGCCCTCCGGCGCCTCGGAAGAGGGGGGTGGCGCCTCCGAAAGGCCGCAGGAGGGCCCAGGGCGGGCCCTCTCGGGGCGGGAGGCGTCGATGGCGGCCACCCGCGAGGTGCTGTCCGGGCTGTTCGAGCCCGAGCGCGACGACCTCAGGCTGCCCCCGGAGCGGCTGGCCGAGGCGTTCCAGTTCCTGATCCTGGCGTCCGGGCGGGGCGGGTCGTCCCCGCTCACGTCCGAGGAACTGGTCGACCTGTTCCTGCACGGCGCGCTGAAGGGCGGTGAGGCCGGGTGACGGACCTCTACGAGGACCTCCCGGCCGGCAGCCGCACGGCGGTGACGTACGCCCTGCTCGGCTGCGCCTTCCTGAGCATGCTGGACGGCACCGTGGTCGGCACCGCCCTGCCGCGCATCGTCGAGCAATTAGGCGGGTCGGGCTCGTGGTACGTGTGGCTGGTCACCGCGTACCTGCTCACCTCCTCGGTGACCGTGCCCGTCTACGGCCGCCTGTCCGACCTGTACGGCCGCCGCCGGCTCCTGCTCGCCGGCCTGGCCGTCTTCCTGGCGGGATCCCTGGCCTGCGGCGTGGCGGGCTCGATGCCGTTCCTGATCGCCAGCCGGGCGTTCCAGGGCCTGGGCGCGGGCGCGCTGCTCACCCTGGGCATGGCCATGATCCGCGACCTGCACCCGCCCTCCCGCGCGGAGGGCATGATCCGCATGCAGACCCTGCTGGCCGCCATGATGATCGTCGGCATGGTGGGCGGCCCGCTGCTCGGCGGCCTGCTGGCCGACCACGCGAGCTGGCGCTGGGCATTCCTGATCAACCTGCCCCTCGGCGCGGCCGGAGCCGCCATGATCGCCGTGCTGCTGCCCGAGCGCCGGCTCCCCGGCGCCGCGCCCGGCAGGCTCGACGTGGCCGGGATCGTCCTGCTCACTACCGGCCTGTCGCTGGTCCTGGTGGGGCTCAGCCTCAAGGGCAACACCGCCCTGGGGTGGGCCGACCCCGCCGTGCTCGGCACCCTGCTGGCCGGTCTGGCCCTGCTGACCGCCCTGGTGCGCGTCGAACGCCGGGCCGCCACCCCGGTGCTCCCGCTCCGCCTGCTGCGCCGCCGCACGTACGCCGCCCTGCTCGCCGGCGGGTTCTTCATGCAGTTCGCGGTCCTGCCCGTCGGCGTGCTCCTGCCGCTCTACCTCCAGCACGTACGCGGCTACTCGGCCACGGCCTCCGGGCTGGTCCTGCTCCCGTTCCTGATCGGGATGACCGTGGGCAACCGGATGACGGCGGTGCTGATCCTGCGTTCAGGGCATCCGAAACCGGCGCTGCTGACGGGCGCGGCGCTGGTCACGATCGGCACGGGCGCCTTCTTCGCCCTCGGGCCGGACACCCCGCCGATCCTGACCGGGGCGTGGCTGCTGCTCGCCGGCCTCGGCACGGGTCCCGCCATGGGCGGGATCACGATCGCCACGCAGAGCAGCGTCCCGCACGCGGACATGGGCACCGCCACGGCCGGATCGGCGCTCACCAAGCAGCTCGGTGGCACCTTGAGCCTGGCCTGCACGCAATCCCTGCTCGCCGGGCCCAGGGTCACGGCCGGTGGGGTGGGGGCGACGGTGGCGTGGATCGGTGGGGTGGCGGGGGTGCTGGCGTTCGCGGCCCTCCTCGCCATGCGCGACACCGCCGTCACGGCCCCGGCCCGCTCGTAGCGACCCGCCGTACTTCGGCTGGGATCCTTCGGAGGGGAACGGGCGCGGCGGGGGAGGGAGGGGCGGCCATCTCCTGGTGGCCGGAAATTCGTGTCGGGGTGGGAATGTTCGGGGGGCAGGTGTGGTTACATAGATCGTGGCCGGTGTGTCCAGTGTCCCCGGGCCTCACCTATTGCCTTCGCGGAATACCGTTCGGCTGGAGCCGCGTTGTGCCTTTCGCCGAGAGGCGACCTGCACACCGGTTCGCATACGTTGAGCGCCCGCCCTCCTCGGAGGGCGGGCGCTCAATACTTTCCGCTCAGTACTTTCCGTAGTACGGGTCCGTGACGCCCCCAGGCGAGCTCAGCGCCTCCATGTCGACCCCGGTCAGCCGGGCCCCCGCCTGGTAGGCGCTGTCCAGGAACTCCAGCACGGACGCGACCGGATCACCCATCGCGCGCACGTCGTCGTACCGGAGGATGGCCAGGTGGCTGCCCCGGGCGGGCAGCCACTCGGCCTCGACGGGCCGCAGCGGCTCGAGTTCCAGGCCCTTGGGCTCCGGCGCGGTGTAGGAGTAGAACGCCGGCCACGGCCGCTCCTTGTCGCCGAACCAGAACCCCGCGCTGATGACCTCCCAGCTGTACGCCTCCCGCGTGACCGGGTCGGCGTCGGGCGAGACCCGGACCACGCGGCCGGTGAAGCGCGTCACGGCGATGTCGAACGTGTGCCAGAAGTGGTGCACCGGCGAGGTCTTGCCGGCGAAGTCGGCGGCGAAGCGGTCGAGCAGCTGCACCACCTGCGACAGGATCCGCCAGTAGCGGTTGATCAGGACGGGGTCGTACCGGGCGTGCAGGGTGTCGTCGGCGAACGGCGTGTCGTCGCCCAGGTCGAACGGCACGGCCCAGATCTCCGGCCGGATCCCCAGCCCCGCGAGCGTCTCGAAGAGCCGGTCGTGGAACGACGCCACCGACCGCCCGATCAGGGTGAACTCCGCGCTGCGCCCGTCGAGCACGTCCACCACCAGCCGGTGGCGCACCAGGTCGAAGTCGATGCTGAACAGCGGTTGCTCGCCCAGCCCGCCCATCGGGCGCGTGGTGAGCCCGCGCCCGGTCGGGTGGAAGGGCACCTGCCACCAGTGGTTGCGCCGGTTGCTCGACGACAACCGGATCTTCCCCACGATCTGCGCGAACCTGTGAAAGGTCTCCTTGGCCTCCGCCCACTCCGCGAGCGGCATTGCTGGGAACAGCTCCATGAGACCAATGGTAACTACCGTATGTAATGGGACAGTTCCCAAGGGTCATGCGCGGAGAAGACTGTGACGCCGTGGTCGTGTACGAGCGACCTCAGGCGTTCCTGGCTGGACAGGCGGCGCTCGGCGTCGACCTGGGCGCTGACCTGCACGAGGTCCATCAGCGGGTGCGGCTGGGGCTCGCGGTCCAGTTCGCCGTGGTAGAAGTACGCGTCCCCGGCGTGCAGCAGCCAGCGCTCGCCGTCGTTGACCGCCACCCCGGCGTGCCCGCGGGTGTGCCCGTCCAGCGGCACGAGCAGGAAGTCCTCGCCAAGCCCCGTCAGCGGCCGCACCCCGTCCACACCCAGCCACCGGGTGCCCGTGTCCGGATAAGTCACCCATTTGGGTGAGTGGGCCCAGTGGCCCGGGCGGTAGCGGCGGTTCGGGGCCTGGGCGATGGCGTCCTCCAGCTCGACCTCCATGACGTGCACCTGGGCGTGCGGGAAGTCGGGCAGGCCGCCGCTGTGGTCCACGTCCAGGTGGGTCAGCACGATGTGCCGTACGTCGAGCGGGTCGTAGCCGAGCGCGGCGACCTGCCGCACGGCCGTCTCGTCGGGCGAGAGCAGCGGCTCGACGAGCTCCGCCCACTCGCGCTCCAGCATCTCCTCGGGCTTGGCCACGTCGTCGAGGCCCAGCCCGGCCTCGACCAGGACGAGCCCGGAGGCGGGCGTCTCGATCAGCAGCGCGTGGCACACCGCGGGCGCCGCCGGCTGCCCGTCCGGGGATTCGATCTCGCGCATGGAGCCGAGATTCAGGTGGTGAATTCGCATGCGCACTAGACTGCGACTTGAAGCGCGGTTCAAGTCAAGGGGCAAGGTCGTGGAAGACACGTTGATCGACATAGGCGAGGTGGCCAGGCAGAGCGGGCTGGCCGCGTCGGCGCTGCGGTTCTACGAGCGCAAGGGGCTCATCCAGGCGGACGGACGCAACGGCCTGCGCCGCGCGTACCGTCCCGAGACGCTGGAGCGCCTGGCGCTGATCACGTGCGCCCGGGACGCGGGGTTCACGCTGTCGGAGATCGCCGAGTTCCTGCGCGCCAGGCCGTCCGACGCGAGGTTGCGCGAGCGCATGGCGGCCAAGGAGCGCGAGGTGTCCGAGCGGGTCGCGCAGCTCACCCGGCTGCGCGACAGCCTGCGGCACGCGGTGACCTGCGACCACGACCCGCTTGTGGAATGTCCTGAGTTCAAGCAGGCCGTGGGCCGCGTGCCGCTGGGCTGAGCACGTTCGTCAGCTCGGGTTGACGTACTTTCTCGGTCGCAGGGCGTGGGCGCGCAGGGCCGCCAGGGCGGCGAGCTGGCCGGAGCGGTCCATCCGCACCGCCAGCTCGTCGCTGAAGGCCAGCCCCAGCGCGGTGAGCTGCGAGATCAGGTCGGCCACCGGCGCGGCGACGTCCTCCACGGTCGTGGTGGGATGCCAGCCCTCGCCGCCGACCACTTCCGCCACCCGCTCGCGCAACTCGGTGGGTGACATCAGCGTGCCGTCGGCGATCAGCATCAGCGCGGCCTCCCGCGCCGACACCTCGAACTCGTGCTTCCCCCTGGCCAGCAGCAGCCTCGTGACCGCCGACCACATGGCCGACTTGGACTTGAGCAGCCGCCGGCCGTAGTCGGTGATGGCCAGCTTCGTGCCGTCGCGGCTGATCGCGCCGAGCTCCCGCTCGGCCAGCTCGCGCAGCCTGAGCGCCTCGGGCGAGGGTGCCAGCCGCAGCGGCAGGCTCTCCTCCGAGGCGGCCAGGGTGAGGAGACGGTGCAACGGGGGCAGGGGCTGCGGGGTGATGGGCGCGTGCAGGCGCACCTCGAACGGCTGGGCCAGCTCGCGCCTGGCCGGGCCGCGGCCCAGCACCCAGCGGTTGAGGCGTTCGCCGTGCACCCGGTTGAGCCAGCTGTCGCCGCCCAGCTCGGAGCGGGGCTCGGTGAGCCAGCGGCGGGTCAGGGCGGTGCGGTCGACGGTCTCACCGGCGACGATCGCCAGTTCGAGGGCGGCGGAGCAGGCGAGGTGCGCGCCCAGCTCCTCGGGCCCCATGATCATGCTCCACTGCAGTTCGGGGACGTCGGGCGGGAGCACGCCCGTGGCCTCGAGCGCCTGCTGGTAGGCGCTGGTGCCGGCGTCCTCGCCCTCGCGGGCGTAGGTACGGAGGATCTGGAGGGTCGTGGGTGACACGCACAGAGCGGCGTAGCGCTCCATCCCGCCGAGCTGGAGCAGCCGGCCCAGCGAACGTGCCAGTCGTTCGTGGTCGCCGCCCACCTTGAGCGGCAACGTGTACCAGAGGAACTCGCAGACGTCGAGCTGGGTCACCGTTTCCAGCGGCTCTCCACCCGTCAGCCATTCGACGGCGGTCCTGGCCTCCTCGGCCAGCTCCGGCTGAGAGCGCTCCAACTCGGCGAGCAGGGCGGTGACATCCGGTGCACTCATGCCTCGAAGTTTGCCGTATCGACCCCGGGCCTGACGATGGCCGAATCCGGTGCGTATTGGGTCTTGCACAGCGATAACCCTAAGAAACCACTATGGGGCGGATGGTAAGCAGATCATATCCACCGTTTCTCGAACAACATGCGGGCCTTCCACTCGGTGTACGGGATGAGTTCGGCGGACAGGATCGGGTGCAGCCACCAGAAGTTGATGAGCGCGAGCAGCGTGAACGCGCCGACCACGGCGGCCCCGACGGTGCGCCGTACCGGCATCGCCCCCGTGACCGTCGGTTTCGACGACCCGATCAGCAGCCCGGCGCACAGCGTGATGGCCAGCACCATGAACGGCACCATCGGGATGGCATAGAACAGGAACATCGTACGGTTGTCGGCGACGGCGAAGTAGATCCACGGCACCAGGCCCATGGCGTACGACAGCAGCACGGCCCCCGCCCGCCAGTCGCGCGAGGAGACGTACCACGCGATCAGGGCCACCAGCGCGGCCACCGCCCCGAACCAGATCACCGGCGTGCCCACGCCCAGCACGGCCTCGGAGCAGTCCTTGACGCCGCACGTGTTCTGCTTGCCCTCGTAGTAGAAGGCGACCGGACGCAGCAGCAGCGGCCACTGCCAGGGCTCCGACATGTACGGGTGCGAGGTCTCCAGCCCGCTGTGGAACGTGTAGACCTGCCACTGGTACTTGATCCACGACCGCATCGAGTCGACCACGAAGAAGATCGGGTTGCCCGCGGAGGTGGCCTGATTCCAGTCGCGCCCGTAGCCGGTCGCGTTGGCGAACCAGCCGATCCAGGTGGCCATGTAGGTGACGAACGGCACCACGGCGAACGCCAGGAACGCCTGCGGCACGTCCTTGTTGAACGCCCCGACGTACGGATGCCGCAGCCCGACGGCCCGGCGGGCGCCGAAGTCCCACATCACGGACATGATCGCGAACGCCACGGCGAACGCCAGCCCCGACCACTTGACCGACATCGCGAAGGCCAGGCAGACCCCGGCGGCGATCCGCCACCACCTGATCCCCAGCGAGGGGCCGTGCGGCGAGAGCGGCGAGTTCTCGTACCAGGTCGCGAGCCGTTCGCGGGCCTGGTCGCGATCGACCACCAGGCAGGCGAACGCGGCCAGCACCCAGAACATCAGGAAGATGTCCAGCAGCGCCGTGCGCGAGAGCACGTAGTGCAGGCCGTCGAGGGCCAGCAGCAGGCCGGCGAAGCAGCCCAGCAGCGTCGACCGCGTCATCCTGCGGGCCACCCTGGCCAGGATGAGGATCGACAGCGACCCGATCAGCGCGGCGGCGAAGCGCCAGCCGAACGGGTTGAGCCCGAACAGCCACTCGCCCGCGCCGATCATCCACTTGCCCAGCGGCGGGTGGACGACGTAGGAGGCGCACTTGTCGAGGGTCTCGGACGTGCACGACTGCCAGATGTCGGTGTTGCCGGCGATGATCGCCTTGTCGGCGTCCTTGATGGTGGTCCGCTCGACACCCCAGGTGATCAGCGAGAACGCGTCCTTCATGTAGTACGTCTCGTCGAACACCACGGCCTTGGGATGGCCCAGGTTGATGAAGCGCAGGACGGCGCCGAAAAGGGTGACCAGCAGCGGGCCGATCCAGCCCCACAGGATGCTGCCGTGCATGGGAGGCACGAGCCGTTCGCGTACGGACATCGTCTTGGGAAGGCTGTCGCCGACCTCCGAGCTCTCGTTGGCCTGGTATGGGGAATCGGTCACCGCCATTCGGACATCGTACGGGCCCCAAGCCGATCGCAAACGCAGAAACACGGTTATTTGGGATGCCCTGCCACAATGGTCAGGTGACTGGAGACGGCAGGTTGGTGCTGGCAGGAGCCCCCATCGGCCAGGCGGGTGATGTCTCGCCGCGGCTGCGCGAGGTGCTCGGGAGCGCCGACGTGGTGGCCGCCGAGGACACCAGGCGGCTGCGCAGGCTCGCGACCGAGCTGGGCGTGGAGATCGCGGGCCGGGTGGTGTCCTACTACGACCAGAACGAGGTGGCGCGCGCCAAGGAGCTCCTGGAGACCCTGAAAGAGGGCCGCACGGTCGTGGTCATCACGGACGCGGGCATGCCGGGCGTCTCCGACCCCGGCTACCGCCTGACCCGCCTGGCGGTCGAGGAGGGCATCACGGTCACCGCGCTGCCGGGGCCGAGCGCCGTCACGACCGCGCTGGCCGTGTCCGGGCTGGCCAGCGACCGGTTCTGCTTCGAGGGCTTCCCGCCGCGCAAGCCGGGCGAGCGGGCCCGCCGCCTGGCCTCCCTGGCGGCCGAGGAGCGCACGATGGTCTTCTTCGAGTCGCCGCGCCGGCTGGCGAGCTCCCTGGAGGCCATGGCCGAGGCGTTCGGCCCCGACCGGCAGGCCGCCGTGTGCCGCGAGCTGACCAAGACGTACGAGGAGGTACGGCGGGGCGGGCTCGGCGAGCTGGCCGAGTGGGCGGCGAAGGACGTCAAGGGCGAGATCACGCTCGTGGTCGCCGGATATGCGCCGGGGGAGGGCGAGCCGGACCTGGACGAGCTGGTCGCCGAGGTGGACCGCAGGGTCGCCGAGGGCGTCCAGCGCAAGCTCGCCGTCGCCGAGGTGGCCAGGCAGGCGGGCATCCCCAAACGCGAGCTGTATGACCTGGTTCACAGGAGATCCCCTACGCCATAGGGTGCGCATGGTGAGGAACTGGGGGGTTTCCGCTCAGCGACTGGTCCCGCCGATGCCGGGGACACCCATGCTGGGCTGGGCCGGGCCGATCCTGGTCGCGCTGTTCGGCGGCCTCCTGCGGTTCGTCAGGCTCGACGAGCCCAAGGCCGTGGTCTTCGACGAGACGTACTACGCCAAGGACGCGTACTCGCTGATCACGCACGGCGTCGAGCGGACCATGCTCGGCGACGCCAAGGACCCGATCGCCGACAGACGCCTCATCACCGGCAACCTGGACATCTTTAAGCAATGTCCGCAGCCCGACGACTGCGCCTCGTTCGTGGCGCACCCGCCGCTGGGCAAGTGGATGATCGGCGCAGGCGAGTGGCTGTTCGGGATGGACCCGTTCGGCTGGCGCTTCGCGGCGGCGCTGATCGGCACGCTGTCCATCCTGATCATGGCCAGGGTGGCGCGCAGGATGACGCGGTCGACGCTGCTGGGCTGCCTGGCCGGGCTGCTGCTCTCGCTCGACGGCCTGCACCTGGTGCTGTCGCGCACGGCGCTGCTGGACATCTTCCTGATGTTCTGGGTGCTGGCCGGGTTCGCCTGCCTGGTGACCGACCGGGACTGGGCACGGCGACGGCTGGCGGACTGGCACGAGCGCGGCCCGATGGGCGAGCTGGGGCCGCGTCTGGGGCTGCGGCCGTGGCGGCTCGCGGCCGGGCTCTGCCTGGGGGCGGCGTGCGCGGTGAAGTGGTCGGGGATCTTCTTCCTGATCGCGTTCGCGGTCATGAGCCTCATGTGGGACCTGGGGGCCAGGCGGGCGCTGGGGCTGCGGCAGCCGTACCGGGGGGCGTTCTCGTACGACCTGCCGGGCGCGTTCGCGGCCATGGCGCTCGTGCCCGCGGTCACCTTCGTGGCCTCGTGGACCGGGTGGTTCGCCACCTCCGGCGGCTGGGGGCGCAACTGGACGCAGGCCACCTCGTCCGGGCCGGGGTTCTTCGTGGTCGACTCGGTGCGGTCGTGGCTTCAGTACCAGGTGCAGGTGCTGGGCTATCACAGCAACCTGCACGAATACCACCCGTACATGTCGGAGCCGTGGCAGTGGCCGCTGCTGATCAGGCCCGTCTCGTTCCACTACCCGTCGGACATCCCGCCGTCGGCGTGCGGGGCCGACAAGTGCTCACAGGCCGTGCTCGGGGTCGGCACTCCCGCCCTCTGGTACGCCGCCGTGCTGGCGCTGGTCGGCCTCGTCGCCTGGTACGTGGCCACGCGCGACTGGCGGGCGGGGGCGGCGCTGCTGGGCGTCGCGGCCGGCTGGCTGCCGTGGTTCTACTACGCCCTCGCCGACAACCGGACGATGTACCTGTTCTACATGATCCCCGTCGTGCCGTTCATGGTGCTGGCGCTCGTGCTGGTGGCGGGGCTGGTGCTGGGCAGGCAGGACGCCCCCGCGCCACGGCGGGCGACCGGGGCCGCGCTGGTGGGGGCGTTCGCGCTCATCGTGCTGATCAACTTCTGGTGGCTCTATCCGGTGCTGACCGCCGAGACGATCACACACGCAGAGTGGTGGGCTCGGATGCTGATGCGTTCTTGGGTGACCGCCGCGCCCAAGTGACGCCGCGGCGCAGCGTGATCGCCGCGGCGACGCAGGCCAGCGGGACGGCCGGGAGCACGTACCGGTAGTCGAACTCCGCCGTCGCCGCCGGGGCCAGCAGCAGCCCCACCGCGCCGAGCCACGGCAGCGCCACCGGGCCGCCGAACTTGCGCCACCTGACCGCGACGCCGTACAGGCCGATCAGCAGGATGCCGCCGAGCATGATGCCGCGCAGGTAGAACACCTTCTGGTAGCCGCTCATGATGTCGGCCCACGGGTGCACGATGCGGGTCTCCGGCGGGCCCTGCTCGTAGCTGAACGCGTCGGTGTCGGTGCGGCCGCCCGCGTACGACGACCACTTCGGCAGCCGCTTGGGCTGGCCGCTCTCGTCCGGCTCGACGTACGGCTTGAACTCGTACATGCCGTATGTGGACGGATCGGGGAACATCGGCCGGCCCCAGTGGAACGAGCGGAAGAAGTCGCGCGTGACCACCTTGAGGTAGTCGCCGGGCTGCGACAGGATCGCCCGCGTGGCGAACGCGCTGGCCGCGTCGTTGGTGATCTCGCTCCACTTCTTGTTGATGCCCCACCGGTGCAGCACCTCGCCGGTGCCCGTGCCGTCGCCGTTGCCCTGGCCCCACAGGTACCACTGCGCGTAGTCCTTGCGCTGGCTGACCGGGTCGTTGATGCACAGCAGGAGGAGCTGGACCTCCTTGTACTTGTCGATCTTCATCTTGTTGCAGTCGGCGAAGATGGCCGTGCGCATGTAGAGGATGAGACCGTCGCTGTTGGTCATCGCGAACTTGCCGTACGCGGAGGCGAACCAGCCCATGTACGCCATCACCGGCACCGCGCAGGCCGTGATCACGGCGACGATCGGGCGCCAGCCGGTCCGCTTGACCAGCAGGTAGAGCACCACCAGCGCCAGGATCGGCAGGCCGATCGAGCGGGTCAGCCACGTCACCGCCAGCAGCAGGCCGACGACCGCGCCCGCCTGCCACGACAGCCGCCGCTTCCACAGCACCAGCGTGATGACGCCCACCACGAACAGCGTGAACATGCTGTCGGACATCACCAGCTGCTCGAGCTGGATCTGGTACGCGTCCAGCAGCACCGGCGCCGCCGCCAGCGTGGCGCCCCACTTCGGCAGCCGGAACTTGATCCGCAGCAACGCGTAGATCAGGCAGGCCGTGGCCAGGCCCATCAGGTGCTGCGTGAAGATCACCAGCGCGAAGCTGTGGAACGGCTTGAGCAGCATGAGCCAGAAGCTGTAACCGTCGGGCCTGATCGGGTGCGGCCGCGGGTGCAGCGCCACCGAGACGTACTCGTAGGAGTCGTTGAACCACATGGCCGGGCCGTAGCCGAGCATGGTGATGAGCCGCAGCACGGCGCCAACGCCGAAAACCGCGGCGAACACTCGATGCCGGCGCACGAACGACAGCCAACGAGCTGCCCGGCCAGGAGCGGAGTGGTCCACAGGGGTAATCTCCGCGACGCTCACCATGCTGTAAAGAATGCCAGTCGTTTTTGGGTCTTGACCCGAGCACGGTTGGGCACAGGGCATGATGGTTCACTGGAAGAGTCTTAACTGAAGGGTAGACACGTGGAACTGACGGTGGTCATGCCCTGCCTCAATGAGGCGGAGACCGTGGAAGTCTGTGTACGCAAGGCGCTGGCGTGCATGGAGGAGCACGGCATCGAGGGCGAGGTCCTGATCGCCGACAACGGCAGCACGGACGGCTCACAACAGCTTGCCCGCGACGCCGGAGCCCGCGTGGTCCACGTCGACGAGAAGGGCTATGGCAACGCCCTCATGGGCGGGATCAGGGCGGCGCGCGGCAAATACGTCATCATGGGCGACGCCGACGACTCCTATGACTTCACCGCGCTGCTGCCGTTCGTCGAGCAGCTGCGCGACGGCGCCGACCTGGTGATGGGAAACCGCTTCAAGGGCGGCATCGCCCCGGGCGCCATGCCCCCGCTCCACCGCTACCTCGGCAACCCCGTGCTGTCGTTCGTCGGCCGGCTGTTCTTCCCCTCGGCCATCGGCGACTTCCACTGCGGGCTGCGCGGGTTCCGGCGCGACTCGATCCTCAAGCTGCAGCTGCAGACGGGCGGCATGGAGTTCGCGTCCGAGATGGTGGTCCGCTCCACGCTGTCGGGCCTCGACGTGCGCGAGGTGCCCACCACGCTCTCGCCCGACGGCCGCTCCCGCCCGCCGCACCTGCGCTCCTGGCGCGACGGCTGGCGCCACCTGCGCTTCCTGCTCCTCTACAGCCCGAAGTGGCTGTTCTTCTACCCCGGCGTGCTGATGATGATCATCGGCCTCGTCGCCGGGACGGCGCTGACGTTCGGCCCGGTGGAGATCGGTGAGCTGGCCTTCGACGTCGACACCCTCGTCGGGTCGTCCGCCCTGGTCGTGATCGGCTTCCAGGCGGCCCTGTTCGCCGTGTTCACCAAGGTCTACGCGGCCGAGGAGGGCTTCCTGCCCGAGTCGCCGCGCATCCGGCGGCTGATCGACATCGTGAGCCTGGAGAAGGGGCTCGTGGTCGGCGGCCTGCTGGCGCTGGCCGGTCTGATCGGCCTGGTGATGTCGCTGGTCCACTGGCAGGTGCGCAGCTTCGGCGAGCTTGACCCGCGCGAGTCGCTGCGTATCGTCGTGCCTTCCGCGACCGCTCTGGTCATGAGCTTCCAGACGATCTTCGCGGCGCTGTTCATCAGCATCCTCGGCATCCGCCGCACGCGCGAGACCTCCATCGACGTGGCCGCCAAGGCCGCGGAGGAAGCCGCGGAGGCGGTTTCCCTGGAGGAGTCCAAGCGATAGCCGTCCTCTACGGCGGGGTCCTGACGGGCCCCGCCGACACGGGGGATTCGGTCCGAGACGGACAGGGAGCCCCGTAGGCTAAGGACTATGTCCCAGCACATCTTGACCGCCGTCGCGTGGCCGTACGCAAACGGCCCCCGCCACATCGGGCACGTCTCCGGGTTCGGCGTGCCGTCCGACGTCTTCAGCCGCTACCAGCGGATGGCGGGCAACAAGGTGCTGATGGTGTCAGGCACCGACGAGCACGGCACGCCCATCCAGGTGCAGGCCGACAAGGAAGGCGTGACCGCCAGGGAGCTGGCCGACCGCTACAACCGCGTCATCGCCGAGGACCTCACCGGGCTCGGGCTCTCCTACGACCTGTTCACCAGGACCACGACGAAAAACCACTACGCCGTCACACAAGAGATCTTCAAGGGCCTCTTCGACAACGGCTATATCTTCCCCAAGACCACGATGGGGGCGATCTCCCCCTCGACCGGCCGCACCCTGCCCGACCGCTACATCGAGGGCACCTGCCCCATCTGCGGCTACGACGGCGCGCGCGGCGACCAGTGCGACAACTGCGGCAACCAGCTCGACCCGATCCAGCTGATCAACCCCAAGAGCCGCATCAACGGCGAGACGCCCACGTTCGTCGAGACCGAGCACTTCATGCTCGACCTGCCCGCCTTCACCGAGGTCCTCGGCTCCTACCTGCAGTCCAAGCAGGGCGAGTGGCGGCCCAACGTGCTGAAGTTCGCGCTCAACCTGCTCGGCGACCTGCAGCCGCGCGCGATCAGCCGCGACCTCGACTGGGGCGTGCCGATCCCGCTCGACGGCTGGCGCGACCAGCCCAACAAGCGGCTCTACGTGTGGTTCGACGCGGTGATCGGCTACCTGTCGGCGTCCATCGAGTGGGCCAGGCGCTCGGGCGACCCCGACGCGTGGCGCCAGTGGTGGCAGAACCCCGACGCCCGCGGCTACTACTTCATGGGCAAGGACAACATCGTCTTCCACGCCGAGATCTGGCCGGCGATGCTGTACGGCTACAGCGGGCAGGGCGACCGCGCCGGCACGCCGGGCTCGCTCGGCGGGCTCCAGGTGCCGTCCGAGGTGGTCTCCAGCGAGTTCCTGACGATGGAGGGCAAGAAGTTCTCCTCGTCCAGGCAAGTAGTAATTTACGTGAGAGATTTCCTGGCGCGTTACGACGCCGACGCCCTTCGCTACTACATCGCGGTGGCCGGACCGGAAAACCAGGACACCGATTTCACCTGGCAGGAGTTCGTCAACCGCAACAACGGCGAGCTGGTCGCGGCCTGGGGAAACCTGGTCAACCGGTCGATCTCGATGGCGGCCAAGAACTTCGGGGCCGTGCCCGAGCCGGGCGACCTCACCGACGCCGACCGGGCCCTGCTGGAGCGCTCGCGCAAGGCGTTCGCGCCGGTGGGTGAGGAGCTGAGCAGGTCGCGCTTCAAGAACGGGATCAACGAGGCGTTCGACGTGGTCCGTGAGGCCAACAAATACCTGGCCGAGCAGGAGCCGTGGAAGCTCAAGGAGGACCCGGAGCGGCAGAAGTCGATCCTGCACGTCGCGCTCCAGGTCGTCGACGACGCCAAGACGATGCTCACGCCGTTCCTGCCCAGCTCGTCCAACAAGGTCTTCACCATGCTCGGCGGCGAGGGCGTGTGGTCGGGCATGCCGGAGATCCGCGAGGTCGACGAGGACGGCGGCACCCCCTACCCGGTGATCACCGGCGAGTACGACGGGGCGGCCCGGTGGGAGCACCGGCCGATCAAGCCGGGCACGCCGCTCGCGCCGCCCGTGCCGCTGTTCAAGAAGCTCGACCCGAAGGTCGTGGACGAGGAGCTGGCCCGGCTGGGCGAGTGACCTCGTAGGCCCCGTAGTCCTTGAGGCTGATGGCGCCGGCGGTCTTCCTGACCGACTTCGCCATCAGCCCCTTCCACGGCAGATACGGCAGGAGCCGGTAGTTCTGGTTCATGAACCAGGCCATGAACCTGTTCTCCGGGACCATGAACTTGCTGACGCCCACGGCCGACCGCTGGCACCCCTCGGCGTAGGCGCGCACCTCCCGCTCGTAGCCGGCGAAGGCGGCGCGGTGGTCACCGCCTGCCGCGGCCAGCTCGCCCGCCAGCACGTACGCGCTCACCATCGCCAGTCCGGTGCCCATGCCGGACAGCGGCGAGGCGCAGCACGCGGCGTCGCCCAGCAGCACCACCCGGCCGCGTGACCAGGAGTCCAGGCGGATCTGGCCGACCGAGTCGAAGTAGAAGTCGTCCGTCCGCCGCATCCTGCGCATCAGCTCCGGGACCTCCCAGCCGACGCCCTCGTACGCCCGCTCCAGGAGCTCCTGCTGGCGGGCGACGTCGTGCCGGTCGTGGTCGAGCGGCGGCGAGCCGAACCAGAACACGGCCTTGGCCTCGGCGTTCCCCCTCGCGCTGTAGATCGCGGCCATCTTGCCCGGGACGTTGTAGGCGTGACCGCTGTGGTCGAGCCCGAGGTAGTTGTCGATCGTGAACACCGCCGAGTAGAGCCCCAGGTACGACAGGTAGTCCCGCTCGGGACCGAAGGCCAGGGATCGCACGTTCGAGTGCAGGCCGTCCGCGCCCACCACGAGGTCGAAGCGCCTGGCCGGGCTCCGCTCGAAGGTGACCGTCACCCCGTCCGCGTCCTGGTCGACGGCCGTGATGGAGTCGCCGAAGACGTACTCGGTGTGGGCCTGGGTGGCGTCGTACAGGATGCGGGCCAGGTCGCCGCGGAGGATCTCGATGTCGCCCGCGAACAGGTCTTCGGGCATGGCCACGAGCTTCCTGCCTGCCTCGTTGACGTTCCACATGGCGCCCATGTGGGTCTGCTCGCGTTCGACGGCGTCCAGGATGCCCATCTTGCGAAGGACGGTCAGGTGCGCCTCGCCGCGGAAGTCCACGGCGTAGCCGCCCTCACGGAGGGCGGGGGCGCGTTCGACGACGGTGGTGCGGTGGCCGTACCGGGTGAGCCAGAGGGCGAGCGCGGGGCCGGCGACGCTCGCGCCGGAGATCAGGATGTCCATGCCCCTGACCCTGCCGATCCGGTCTCACCGCGCCCTCACCGGACTCTCACCACGGGGTCGGCTGATCGGTGACGGCGGCGATGGCGCTCAGCGGTGAGCGGTCGACGACCTCGTCGGGCACCCCGGCGAGCGCCAGCGCCTCCCGGTGGGAGAGCCGGGCGCCCGCCCGCCGGGCCCGCGCGTAGGCCTGGTCGCCCAGCGCCGCACGCACCCGCTGCGCGACCTCGGGCTCCTGGGGCAGCTCGATGCCCCGCATGGCGACGGCGGCCCCCAACAGCGTGGCCGCCCGCTCGGCGTCGTCGTCAAGGAACGCCAGCGCGGCCAGCGCCTCGAACGCCCGGGCGGTCTCGGGCAGCGCGCCCGACTCGATCGCGCCCGCCACCGCCCGCTCGTAGGACTCTCTGGCCGTCTTCCGATCCCCTTCGGCCTCGGCCACCCGGCCCAGGCCGACGTGGAGCCGGGCCAGGTTCCCCGCCGATTTGACCCATGCGGGGTCCGACTGCCGCAGCGCCCGCTCGTACAGCTCCCGCGCCCGTGCCAGGTCGCCTTTCGCGGCGGCCACGTCACCGAGCCCGCGCAGCGCCGAGGCCAGGTACGTCGGCAGGCCCACCCGCCCCGCCAGCTCGGCGGCCCGTTCGTAGTCGGCCCGCGCCCCGGCAGGGTCGGTCGCGATGCGGTGATCGCCGCGGTTGCACAGCAGGTCGGGCAGATCCTCCTCGGCCCCGAGCTGCTCGGCCAGCGCGATCGCCTCCTCCACGCGCGCCACGGCCGTCGCGTCGTCGCCGCAGGTGCCCGCCAGCCACGAGAGCCCGTCCAGGGCCAGCGCCATGCCCCAGCGGTCGCCGAGCGCCCTGAACTGGTCGAGCGCCGCCGTCAGATCGGCCTCCGCCGAGGCGAACTCCCCGGCGGTCATCTGCGGATAGGCCCAGATGAACCGGGCTATCGCCCGCTCCCACGGGTCTCCGTCCCGCGCGGCCCGCCGCAGCACCGTGAGCGCCACCGTCGGATCGATCGAACCCGCCGTGATCATCGGCCACAGGAACGTGACGAGCGGGTACCGCCGCGCCCCGGAGCCGTCGGTGACCATCGTCTCGGCGAGGTTCTTGTGGCTCTCCCAGGCGTCCCTGCCGGTGCTCCCGGCCAGCGCGGACAGCAGGCACAGCACGTACGCCTCGCCCAGCTCCGGATCCGGCGCGGGACCCGCCGCCTCCAGCAGCGCCACCGCCGGGGCGGTCGCGGCGGCCCGCATGCCGCGCATCCACAGGTACGACGACTGGGCCGCCAGCAGCCGCATGCCGAGCGCCACCTCCCCGGATTCAGCCGCCCAGCGCAGCGCCGCCTGCAGGTTGTCGTGCTCCGCGGCGAGCAGGTCGAGGTGGTGAAGCTGGTCGGCGCCGCGCAGGTGCGGGTCGGAGCGCTCGGCCAGGCCGAGGAAGTACGCGGCGTGTGCTTTCCGTACGGTGTGCGCCTCGCCGGCCAGTTGCTCGGCGCAGAACGCGCGGATGGTCTCCAGCATGCGATAACGGCCGCCGCCCGGCTGGAGGAGCGATTTGTCGGCCAGGGAAACCAGGAGGTCCTCGGCGTCCGCCAGCCCGCACACCTCGGCGGCGGCCGTGGCCGTGGCGCCGCCGGAGAAGACGGTCAGGCGCCCGGCCATGGCCTTCTCCCGGTCGGTGAGCAGCTCCCAGCTCCACGCGACGACCGCGCGCAGGGTCTGGTGCCGGGGGTCGGCCGTCCGGCTGCCGCGCGACAGCAGGCTGAACCGATCCTGGTCCGCCAGCCGTACGGCCAGCTCGTGGGCCCCGTGCGTACGCAGGCGGGCGGCGGCGAGCTCGATGGCCAGGGGGAGCCCGTCGAGTGCCGCGCAGATGCGCTCGACCGACTCGTCCGGGGTGAAACCCGGGCTCGCGGCGGCGGCCCGGTCGGTGAAGAGCCGGACGGCGTCGGCGGGGGCGAGCGGGTGCACCGGCCAGACGTGCTCGGCCGTGATGGCCAGCGGCTCGCGGCTGGTGGCGAGGACGCGAAGGTCGGGGCAGGCGGAGAGCAGGCGTTCGGCGAGCTCGGCGGCGTCGTGGACGACGTGCTCGCAGTTGTCGAGGACCAGCAGCATCGGCCGCCCGGCCAGCGCCGCGACCAGCCGGTCCGTCGGCGCGGACCGCTCTCCCGGCCCGATGGCGCGGCCGCCCAGCAGGCCGCTCTCCCGCACGCCGAGCGCGCCGAGCACGACCTGCGCGAGATCCACGCCTACCCCCGCCGCCTCTGGCCCCGCTGTGTTCGTCCTCGACGCGCCGGCGCGCGCTGAGGCCAGTTCGACCAGCACCACCTCGACCGGCTCCCGGGTATCGCCCAGCGGCGGCTCGGCGAGCGACCGGGCGACCTCGACCGACAGCCGGGTCTTGCCCGCGCCGCCCGGCCCCAGCAGGGTCACCAGGCGCGCGGAGCCGAGCAGCGCGGACACTGCCGCCACGTCGGCCTCCCGTCCGACGAAGCTCGTCAGCCTGGCCGGCAGCGCGCGCCGCACCGGCGCGACAGGATCGGCCGCCCCGCGCAGCAGGCGGCCGTGCAGGTCGGCCAGCTCGGACGACGGATCCGCGCCCAGCTCGTCCGCCAGCAGCCGCCGGGTGTCCTCGAACACCACCAGCGCCTCCGCGGGCCGCCCGTCCGCCTGGAGGGCACGCATGAGCTGGCCGCGCAGCCGTTCCCGCAGTGGGTGCCGCTCGATCAGCTCGCCCAGCTCCGCCACGACCTCCCGGTGGGTGCCGCGCCGCAGGTCTGCCTCGATCCGGTCTTCGAGCGCGGCCAGCCGCCGCTCCTCCAGGAAGGCTCCGTGCTCGGGGTCCAGGTCCGCGACCGCCGACCCCCGCCACAGCGCCAGCGCCTCCCACAGCAGCCCCGCTGCCCGGACGGGGTTCCCGCCATCCTCCAAGGCGTCCCGGCCCGCGTCGGCGAGGCGCAGGAAACGGTGGGCGTCGATGTCGTCGGGCGCGGCGAGCAGCCGGTAACCGAGCTCGGTCAGCTCGATCGCGACCCCGTCCCGCCGCAGCCGGGACACCTGCGAGTGCAGCGCGTGCACCGCGTCGCCGTGGGCCCGGTCCCCGTAGAGGACGTCGACGAGCCGATCCCGGGTGACCACCTCCCCGGGGCGGAGCAGCAGCAGCGCCAGCAGCGCCCGCCGCGCGGGACCGCCGAGCGGCACCTCGCCCCCGTCCGCGCGCCAGGCCATGGTGCTGCCGAGGATGCCGAACCGCATGGACGCTACTTTAGAACTCGTGACCAAGCTTCCCGCCGCTCCCGAGCCGCTTTCCGCACCGGTGTTCGACAGCCACTGCCATCTCGACATCATGGTCGGCAACAGGCAGGCGTCATCCGGCGATCCGGTGGCGCAGGCCGCGCAGGCGTCGGAGGCCAGTGTTCGGAGCATCCTGGAGGACTCCAGGGCGGTCGGCGTGACGCGGCTGGTCACCATCGGCTACGACCTGCGATCCTCCAGGTGGAACGCCGACGTGGCGGCCGAGCAGGAGGGCGTGTACGCCGGGGTGGCCATCCACCCGAACGAGGCCCACGAGGCCACGGCGGAGGTCCTGGCGGAGATCGAGAGCCTCGCGCGGCGGCCGGAGGTGCGGGCGGTGGGGGAGACCGGGCTCGACTACTTCCGTGACTGGGCGAGCAAGGAGGACCAGCACGCGAGCTTCCGCGCGCACATCGAGATCGCCAAGCGCACCGGCAAGGCGCTGGTCATCCACGATCGCGACGCGCATGACGACGTGCTGAGGGTGCTGGCGGAGGAGGGCGCGCCGGACAAGGTCGTCTTCCACAGCTTCTCGGGCGACGCCGAAATGGCGAAAAAGTGTGTCGAAGCCGGATATTTCATGTCTTTTTCCGGGCCTGTGACGTACAAGAACGCCGCCTACCTCCGCGAGGCCGCCCAGACCGCCCCGCAGGAGCTCATGCTGGTCGAAACCGACGCCCCCTACCTGCCGCCGGTCCCGCACCGCGGCAAGCCCAACGCTCCCTACCTCATCCCCCTCACTTTGCGCTGCCTGGCGGAGGTCAAAGGGGTCCATCCGGATCAGTTGTGCGAGGCGATCAGTGCCAACGGAGTCATGGTCTTCGGCGAGTGGTGACCATCTTTTGATGAACCCGCGGCTGCGGGGACGAGCGCGACGCTAACGTTCGGGCGGTCCTGACCGTTACCGGAATCGGGCGGCCCGTGGCCGCACCCGGAGGTGCTTCGTGCGAGGTAAGAGGCGCGCGCCTCGTCCCCCGATCCCGTGGCGTTCGCCGTGGACGCCGGTGGTGTGCCTGGCGGGCATGGTGGCGCTGGGGGCGCTCGTGTCGGTGTCGTCCCTGGTCAAAGAGGTCGTCGTGATCGTCGACGGCAGGCAGTCGCAGGTCCGCGCGTTCGCGGGGACCGTGCACGACGTGCTCGCGGAGGCCGGGGTCTCGGTGGGGTACGGCGACCTCGTACGACCTCCCGCCCACGAGGACGTCACCGACGGATCCACCATCGAGGTTCGCCACGCCCGCCCGATCACCCTGACCCTGGACGGCCGCACCAGCCGGCACCTGGTCACCGCCACGAACGTCGGCGACGCCCTCGCCGAACTCGACCTCACCCCGGCCGCCGGCAAGCTCTCCGCGCCGCCGGACGGCGCGGTGCCGCTGTCGGGGATGGAGCTGACCGTCTACACCCGGCGCAGGGTGTACGTGGTCGCCGGCACGAGCCGGATCGCCTCGCGCACCACCGCCAGGACGGTACGCGAGGTGCTCAGGCAGAAGCGCATCCCGCTGCGCCGCGGCTACGTGGTGAACCCGCCGCTCGGCAGCTTCCCCAAGGACGGGACGGTCATCACGGTCACACCATCGCACACCGTACCGATCCGCCCGGAGGTCCTGCGGCTCAACTGGCAGGCCCTGGCCGTGTGCGCGGCTCAGGGCGACCCCCAGGCCTACAACCCGGACGGGCCGTACTACGGGATGTACCAGTTCAGCCTGCCCGTGTGGCAGGCCGCAGGCGGGATGGGGATCCCCAGCACGTGGCCGGCGGAGGAGCAGACGTACCGGGCGCAGGTCCTCTACCAGCAGATGGGCAGCCGCTGGCAGACCCAGTGGCCGAACTGCGCCGACCGCCTCTTCGACCCGGCCCAGTAGGGGTCATCCCGACAGGGACACCCCGAAATCCGCGCCCTTGGTCGGCTGGATCGGCTGGAGCGTCTCGGCGTTCCGCCCGGCCACCGCCACCCTCCCGTACGGCCGCGCGTCCGGCTGCCCCACGAACAGCTTGTTGCCGCTGAACGCCACCGACCACCCGGACAGCCCGTCGCCGGTCGCCAGCTGCCGATCCTCGGCCGCGTTCTTCCAGGAGACCACCCGGACACCGCCCCCGTACGGGGCGCCGATGGCCAGCCTGCCGTCCGCCGACGCCGCCATCGAGAACCCGAACGCCTGCTTGCCCTCCTGCGTCACCCTCCGCGTCGGTTTCCTGCCGAGGTCGAGCAGCTGCACGTACCCGGGGCCGGGGGAGCTCACCGCGTACCCGGAGCCCTCGCCGTACACCACCGAGTAGCCGAACCTGTCGCCGGAGACGTCGGTCGGCGAGTCCAGCTTGAACGAGGTGATCTTGGGTGCCAGCACGTCGTCGATGAAGACCACGGACCCCGAGTCGATCTTGCCGGTCTCGACCTGGCGGCCGGCGCCGTCGTCGTTCTCGTACGGGACGCCGACGACCAGCTCGTTCTTCGGCCCGAACGCCATCGACCAGCCGAACTGGTCGCCGACCTCGCTGTTGCCCCGCACGTCGTCGGACTCCTGGCTGATCCTGCGCAACTGGCCGGTGCCCTGGCGTACGTAGATCGCGCCCACGTCGGGGAGCCGTCCCTCGTCCTCGTACGGCGCGCTGATCGCCAGCAGGTCGCCGCGCGCGGCCAGCGACCAGCCGAAGTGCGCGAACCGCTGGGGCTGGGCCGCGGTCAGCCGCTGGGGAGGCGTGGCGCCGCCGCCGTAGACGACGTACGCGGCGCCGGCGTCCTCGGTGCCGTCCACGTCCGCGTACGGCGCGCCGATCACCAGGTCGGCGCAGGCGTCGGCGTCGACCTTGGCCAGCCGTACGGACCAGCCGAAGGCGTCGCCCCTGGCCAGGTCGGGAACGGTGACGGGGACGACCTTGTCGCCCGACAGCACGCTCACCGAGCCCTTCTGGTCGTCCGCGAACGGGTCGCCCACGGCGACGTCGTCCACGCCGTCACCGTCGAAGTCGGCGGCTCCGGCGCAGGCCGCCGCGCCGGTGTGCATGAGCGGTGTCCCCGTCGCGAGCATGAGCGCGATGAGCGCGGATCGGATCATCACAGCGCGACCTCGATCTGCTTGCCGTTCTCGAGCATGGTCGCCGTCAGCTTCACGGGTTTGCGGTACATCGCCAGGTCGAACACGAACGCGCTGTCCACCCGCCCGCCCGGCAGAATGGCCGGGGGCAGGGTGAGGGCGGCCGGGTCGTGTTCGCCGCCCCGGTCGTCGACCATGGTGACGACGGGCTGGATCAGCTGCCTGCGCTCGCCGCCGGGGTTGAGCATCGTCCAGCGGATCACGCAGAGCTGGCCCTGGGTGGCGGTCTTGCCCTCGTACTCCTTCAGCCCGCACTCCGGCGCCGACGCGACGATCGCGACGGGGTCGTCGAAGTTGGCGCCCAGCGCGAAGCGGCGGCCCACGTCGTTCGGGCCGGCGGTGCCGGTCGTCTGGGACGGGGTGCCGGGGGTGCCGGGGGTGGCGGTGGTGGGCGTGTTGCGGGCGGAGGTGACGATCAGTACGGCCACCGTCACGACGATGGCCAGCACGGCGGCCGCGGCGGCGATGAGCCACCGGGTGCCCGTCGTCCTGGAGCCGCCGAGGGTGTCGGGTTCGTCGTTGCCCGCCAGGGTTTCGGGCGGCCGGGTGTTGTCGCCGGGCAGGCTGCCCTGACGCAGCTGCACCTGGGCTTCCGGTCCACCCGAGCGGGCCTGCTCCTTCTTCTTGGCCAGGGCTTCGGCCTGAGCCTGCTCCCGCTGCCGCGCCTGCGCCTCCCAGCGCGCGAACTCCTCCTTGGCGGCCTCTTCCTCCCTGCGCGCCAGCTCCTCGACCGACGGCTGAGGGGGCGCGCCCGCGTTCCCGAACGAGCCCGGCACACTGGGCGCCCCCGAGGCGCTGGAGGCGCCAGGGAGGCTCGGGTTGGGAGGGCTGACCGGGTTGGCCGCGCCGCCCGGGATGCTCGGGGTTCTACCAGTGGCATCGCTCGGCGGCGGTGTCGTGAAAGTAGCCGTGATATCCGGCTCATCCACGACATTCTGCGGCGGCTGCCATTCGTTGAGCATCTCGGTCGCGACCAAGGTGGGCGGATCGGCGGGGCGCGCCGGCGTACTGCCTCCCACCAGGGCGATCAGGAGATCCTGCGCCGACGGGCGCACGGTGGGGTCCATGGAGGTGGCCCGCCGTACTAACTCGTTGAGCGGCGCGGGCAGCACGCCCAGCTCGGGCGGGGCGTTCAGCACGCGCGTGGCCAGCGTGATGGGGTCGCCGCGGCCGAACGGGTGCCGTCCGTTGCCCGCGTACGCCACCAGGCAGCCCCAGGCGAAGATGTCGGCCGCCGGGCTGACCACCTCGCCGCGCACCTGCTCCGGGGCCCACCATCCGGGGCTGCCCAGCAGTTCGCCGGAGAGCGTGAACCCGGTCTCCCGGTCGAGCGCCCTGGCGATGCCGAAGTCGATCACTCTGGGCCCCGACAACGAAAGGATCACGTTCGCCGGTTTGAGGTCTCTGTGCACGAGACCGGCCACGTGGATCGCCGCCAGCGCCGCCGCGACCCCCAGCGCGACGCCGTGCAGCGGCCCCGGTTCGAGGGAGCCGTATTTCGCGATCTGCTCCGAGAGCGGGGTGCCCGCGATGTACTCGGTCACCATGTACGGACGTCCGTCCCCGGTGTTGCCGTTGTCCAGCACCTGGGCAGTGCAGAACGACGCCACCCGGCGAGCGTTCTCGACCTCCGCATGGAACCTGGCCGCGAAACCCTCCTGGTTGGCGAACTCCGCCTTGACGACCTTGAGCGCGACGAATCGACCCGTCGGTGCCCGCGCGAGGAACACGGTTCCCATCCCGCCCTCGCCGAGCCGGCCGAGCAGCCGGTACGGTCCGATTTCCCGCAAGTCCGTCGGGCGGAGCGGCGCGGCGCCCGTTGGCTCCATGAGGGACGTCCCTTCCTGTTCCACGCCATCCTCTCCTTTGGTCTCCCCAAGCGCCATCGATGGTTCTTCGATGCGAGAGACTGGTTGGATGATGAGGCTGTTGGGCCCTGCAGAAATACGTATTTTGGCGGACAAGCTAGATCTTCGTCCGACAAAAAAGCTAGGCCAGAACTTCGTGATCGACGCAGGAACCGTCCGGCGCATCGTCCGCGTGGCCGATCTTTCGGAGAACGACGTGGTCATCGAGGTGGGGCCGGGCCTCGGCTCGCTCACCCTCGCCCTCCTGCCCTCCGCCGCGCACGTGGTGGCGGTCGAGATCGACCCGGTGCTGGCGGGCCAGCTCCCCATCACGGTGGCAGACCGCGGCGGGCTCGACAAGCTCACGGTCGTGAACGCGGACGCCATGAGGATCACCCCGGACGATCTGTCCGGATTCGCCCCCACCGCACTCGTCGCCAACCTCCCCTACAACGTGGCCGTCCCGGTGGTGCTCCACCTTCTCGAGGTCCTGCCGTCCCTGCGCAAGGGCCTGGTCATGGTCCAGTCGGAGGTCGCCGACCGCCTCGCCGCCGGCCCCGGCTCGAAGGTGTACGGGATTCCGTCGATCAAGGCCGCCTGGTACGCGGACGTACGCCGCGCCGGCCCGGTCGGCCGTACCGTCTTCTGGCCCATCCCCAACGTCGATTCCGGCCTCGTCTCCATGGTGCGCCGCGAGCCGCCCACGACGAGCGCGTCGCGCGAGGAGGTGTTCGCGGTGGTGGACGCCGCCTTCGCCCAGCGCAGAAAGACCCTGCGGGCGGCCCTGGCGGGCTGGGCGGGCAGCGCGGCCCGGGCGGAGGCGGCACTGAGGGCGGCCGGCGTGGACCCCTCGGCCCGCGGGGAGCAACTGGACATCACATCCTTCGCCCGCATAGCCGAACTCAAGCCCTAACCCCCTCCGCGTCCCCTCCCCACGTCCCGCGCCCCCACCCATCCGTCACCCTGCCCACCCCCCGTGCCGTCACCTCGTGCCGTCACCTCGTGCCGTCACCTCGTGCCGTCACCTCGTGCCGTCACCCCGTGCCGTCACCCCGTGCCGTCACCCCGTGCCGTCACCCCGTGCCGTCACCCCGTGCCGCCGCCCAGGGCCACCCCCCACCTCACCCTCCGGCCCGGCACCTCCGGCCCGGCACTCCCCCACCTCGCCCTCTCGCCCGATACCCTGCCCCGCCCTCCGGCCCGGCCCGGCACCTCACCTCGCCCTTCCACCCGGGTGCCCTGACCCACCGTCCCGGCAGGTGCTCAACCAGCCGTTCTGGGATGCCCCACGGCGCCCCTTCCGTCCGGTGCCCAACCCTGCGCTTCCCTCCGGCGCCTCAACCGACTCTCCGGGTCGGCGCCCAACCAGTCCTCCCGACCGGTGCCCGACCCACCCCGCCCGGTACCCCCTCCCGGCCGGCACCCCATTCACGCGCGGTGCACAGATCCGATGTCGTCGTCCACAGCCCCACCCACCCAGCCTCCCGTTTTCCACAGAATCACGCTCGGCCCAACCCCATCTCCCGCCACCGAATGATCCTGGCCTCCACACCCACCACACGGTCAGGAGGCCACCATGATCACCCTCCCCACCTTCCTCAGGCTCACCCTCGGCGGCGTCCTCTTCGGCGGGCTCATCGCAGTCCTGACCCCCCTCCCGACCTCCGCCCAAGCAGCGGCGACCCGGCCCCGGCCCTGGCCCCAACCCAGGGCCCTGACCCCCCTCCCGGCCTCGGCCCAAACCGCAGCAACCCGGCCCCAACCCAGGACTCTGGCCACCGTCCCGATCTCCGCCCAAACCGCAGCGACCCGTCCCCAACCCAGGACTCTGGCCACCGTCCCGACCTCCGCCCAAACCGCAGCGACCCCACCCCAACGCAGGATCCTGACCATCAACCCCGAAGCCGTGCCCCTTCAACGCACCTCAGACGGGAGGGCCACGGATCCCGCAACCGGGCTCGATTCACTCCTACGCACCCCCGGCGGCAGGATCACCACCCTCACAAGGGGCCAGATCGCCGTCTCGGCCGCCCTGGACCAATTGGGAGTCTCCTTCTCCTGGGGCGGCGGCTCAGCGAAAGGCCCCACCATCGGCATCGGAAGGGGCGCCGGCACAAGGGGCTTCGACTGCAGCGGCCTGACCCTCTACGCCTGGTCGAAAGCCGGCATCGCCCTCACCCACTACACCGGCGCCCAGTTCCGCCAGGGCCGCAGGATCCCGTTCCGCGCGCGACGCGCAGGCGACCTGCTCTTCTTCGGCGGCGGCACGGGCGACCCGACCCATGTGGCCCTGTTCCTCCGGGATGGCCTCATGATCCACGCCCCCAGAACCGGCGACGTGGTCAGAAAGACCAACTTCCTGGCCTCGCCGTATTTCCGCTCCGCCTACCGCGGCGTCGTACGTCCAGGCTGAGCACAGACCTTCACCAGCTCGCCGACCAACCCGGAGAGCAACTCCTGATCTTCCTGCCTGGACGGCTCGTACTCCGTGAGCCCCAACCCCGCCACCTCGAACCGCTCGGTAAGGGCGGCGACGAGCGAGAGCAACTGTTCAGGCTGCAGCCCACCCGGCGTAGGACACCCCACACTCCGGAAGACCAGAGGATCGAGCACATCGAGATCGATATGAACGTAGACGACAGGCTCGCGCCCCTCAGGGCCGTCATCCCCGAGCGCCCCAGCACCACAGCCCTCGATCGCCGCGACCAGCCCCGCGCCGTCCACCACCGGAAGATGCCGGACCCCGTGCTCCTCGACAAAGGCGGCCTCACCCGAATCGAGGTCCCGCACTCCCACGAGCACGATCCGCCCAGGCGCCACCGGCTCCCGAGCCACCAGCCCCTCGGGCCCTTCCCCGGTGAGCGCCCGCAGCACCATCCCGTGATAGGCCCCGGAAGGCGACGACTCAGGCGTGTTCAGATCCCCGTGGGCATCGAACCAGACCACCACGAGCCGATCCCCGTACCGCTCCCGAGCCGCCGCAACCGGCTCGAGCTCAACCCCGCAATCCCCGCCAACGGTGACCAGGAGCCCACCTTGAGCCTGCCCGACCGCCGCACGAACCTTCACAGCCGTCGAGCGAAGATCGTCATCAACTTCGACACAAACCCGCTGATCCGCCGCCCCCACCATCTCGGCCAGCAACCGCGCCCCTTCCCGCAGGCGCTCAGCCGTGGGAGCCCCGGACCCCCGCCACTGCCCCACCTCAACCACCGTCACCCCGGCCATCGCGGCCCCCCTCGTCACCTCAGCCTCATTGGTCACTCACGGCGGACCGGCTGCTCAGGCCGATACCCCGCAAACCAACGCTACGCGGGAGGACGAGAGTGCCACCAGGGCGGCATCCTGGACCAGGGCGTGGGCGCCAACGTTGTGTGGGTGGCCGGGGATCAGGCCAAGTTGGCGTCCTGGACCGGCCCGTGGGCGCCAACGCTACGTGGGAGGACGAGAGCCAGACCAGGGCTGCATCCAAGACCGGAGCGTGGGCGCCAACGCTATGCGAGAGGCCAAGTGCCAGACCAGGGCGACGTCCTAGACCGGGGCGTGGGCGCGCGCTATACGAGAGGCCGGGGATCAGACCAAGGTGGCGCCCTGGACCGGGCCGTGAGCAGCCACGGCCGTGTGTGCGGCGCCGGTGGTGGTCAGGCTGAGGGCCAGGTCGCGGGCGTGGAGGGCGTCGATGGCCAGGAAGGCGCACGTCGGGCCCGACCCCGAGACGATCGCGCCCAGGGCCCCGTGCTGGCGGCCGGCGTCCAGCGTGGGCGCGAGTTCCGGCCTCAGACTGAGCGCGGCCGACTGGAGGTCGTTGCTCAGGTGGGCACCCAGGGAGTACGCGTCGCCCGTGCCCAGCGCCTCCATCAGGGAGTCGTCCAGCTGAGCCCACGGCACCTCGGCCCCTTCGGCCGCCCTGAGCCGGTCGCACTCGGCGTAGACGCTGGGCGTGGAGAGCCCGCCGTCCGCCAGCGCGAACACCCAGTGGAACGTCCCCCCGGTGGGCAGCTCGCTCAGCTGCTCACCGCGACCGGTGCCGACCGCCGTGCCCCCGAGCAGGGAGAACGGGACGTCGCTGCCGAGGTCGCCGGCGATCTCCATGAGGTCTTCGAACGGCAACCCCAGACCCCACAGCTCGTTGCACGCCACCAGCGCACCGGCGGCGTCGGCGCTGCCGCCCGCCATCCCGCCTGCCACGGGGATGTCCTTCTGGATGATCAGATCGACGCCGTACGTGCGACCCGCGTGCTTGGCAAGCGCCCGAGCGGCCCGGATCGCCAGGTTGCTCTCGTCTGTCGGCACCTGGTCGGACCACTTCCCGTTCACCGCCACGGTGATCGACTCGGACTCCTTGGCTACCACCTCATCGAAGATCGATACTGCGTGGAAGACGTTCACCAGGTCGTGGTAGCCATCTTCCCTGAGCGGGCCGACAGAAAGCTGTACGTTGACCTTCGCGGGCACACGTACGGTCACCGAACTCATCGATCTTCTGCCACTCTCATCACTTGCCGGGGTCAAGGACACTCGATGTTATCGAGGCCCGCCGCCCTGACATGCGGTTCTCGAAAGATGACCTCGGGAACGCCCAACTCATCAACACGCAGAGTCAAGTTCGTAGACATTTGCCCCAGATCCTCACTGGAGCATGGGCGTTCCCGCGATGGACGTCTCCTGTGACGAGGACGGCCCTACGACGCACGCTTCCAGCAACGGCCGCCCGATCGCGGCCTGGGCGTCTCTTGCGATAAGCGCCTCATCGCGGTGTGGGGTTCTGCGACGGGGACGCCCTACGACGTAGGCTTCCAGCAACGGCCGTCCGATCGCGGCTTGGGCGTCTCTTGCGATGAGCGCCTCATCGCGGCGTGGACTCCTGCGACGCACGTCCCCTTCGGTGACGGATGCCCCCTGTTGGATGTGAACGCTTCCCGCGATGGCGATGCCTCATGGGATGTGGGCGTCTCCTGCGATGGGGGTGCTTCATCGTGGTGTGAACGCTTCCTGCGGTGGCGATGCCTCATGGGATGTGGATGTCTCCTGCGATGGGGGTGCTTTTTCGTGACGTGAGCGCCTCCTGCGGTGGCGATGCCTCATGGGACGTGGGCGTCTCCTGCGGTGACGGGTACCGGCAGAGACGTGGACTTTCCCCGGGATGGACGTCTCTACGACGACCGAGACGTCTTCTACGACGTGCGTCTCGTGAGCAGGTTGTGCGTGTGTACGGCTGGCCGGAAGTGCTGCCGGGCGTTACGAGGGGAGGAGGTGGGCGAATCGTCGGGCGTCGGGTGGGCGGGGAGCCGATACCCTGGGGAGGTCATGAATCTGGTCAATCTTGAGTCGGTTTCCCATGCGTACGGCCCCAAGCCGCTCCTCAGCGACGTATCCCTGGGTGTCGAGGCAGGCGAGCGCATCGGTGTCGTCGGTCGTAACGGGGGCGGGAAGACGACCCTCCTGTCCGTGATCGCGGGAGCGGTACAGCCTGACAAGGGGCGGGTCACGCATAACCGGGGCCTGCGGGTCGGGTTCCTGTCGCAGCAGGACACGCTCGACGCCGGCACCGCCGTGCGCGAGATCGTCCTCGGCGAGCGGGCCGAGCACGAGTGGGCGGGGGATCAGCGCGTACGCGAGATCCTCGCCAACCTGATCGGCGATCTCGACCTTGACGCCAGGGCCGGCGATCTGTCCGGTGGGGAGCGCAGGCGTGCGGCGCTGGCGCAGCTGCTCATCGACGACCATGACCTGATCATGCTGGACGAGCCCACGAACCACCTCGACATCGAGGCCATCGCCTGGCTGGCCGGGCATCTGGCGGCGAGCAAGAGCGCGCTGGTGGCCGTGACGCACGACCGGTGGTTCCTCGACGCCGTGTCGAGCCGTACGTGGGAGGTCGTGGACGGGCGGGTCGAGCGGTATGAGGGTGGCTATGCCGCTTACGTGCTCGCGAAGGCCGAACGGGCGCGGATCGCGCAGGCCGCCGAGGAGCGCCGCCAGAACCTCATGCGCAAGGAGATCGCCTGGCTGCGCCGTGGTCCGCCTGCCCGCACGTCCAAGCCGAAGTTCCGCATCGAGGCCGCTCAGGCTCTGATCGCGAACGAGCCTCCGGCGCGCGAGACCGTCGAGCTGATGAAGTTCGCCGCAGCGCGCCTCGGCAGGACCGTTTACGACCTCGAGGACGTCACGCTGCACGCCGGCGGGCCGGACAGCGGGCCGCTGGTGCTCGACGATCTCACGTGGCAGTTCGGCCCGGGAGACCGCATCGGGCTGATCGGGGTGAACGGCTCCGGCAAGTCGTCGGTGCTGCGCCTGCTCGCCGGCACGGTGGTGCCCGACTCCGGGCGCGTGATCAAGGGCAAGACGGTACGCCTCGCGCACCTGTCCCAGGAGCTGGCCGAGCTGGATCCGGCGCGGCGGGTGCTGGAGTCGGTGGAGGAGGTACGCAAGTACCTCCAGGTCGGCAAGCGGGAGTGGACGGCCTCTCAGCTGCTCGAACGCCTGGGGTTCAAGGGCGAGGCGCAGTGGAAGGTCGTCGGCGATCTGTCCGGCGGTGAGCGGCGGCGGCTGCAGCTGCTCAGGCTCCTCATGGACGACCCCAACGTCCTGCTGCTCGACGAGCCCACCAACGACCTCGACATCGAGACGCTCAACGAGCTTGAGGACCTGCTGGACGCCTGGCCCGGCACGCTGGTCCTGGTGAGCCACGACCGCTACTTCCTGGAGCGGGTGACCGATCGCTGCGTGGCGCTGCTCGGTGACGGCAAGCTCTCGCTGCTGCCCGGCGGGGTGGACGAATATCTCGAACGCCGCGCGGCCGGCACGGCCCTGACCGCCCGCCTCGGCACCTCGGCCAACGCCACGATCGCGCAGGCGCCCAGTGCCGCCGCCGCATCGGGGGGCGTCGCGGGTACGTCCACGCCCGATGAGGGGCTGTCGGCCAAGGAGGAGCGCGAGCTGCGCAAGGAGCTCAACCGTCTGGAACGCCAGCTCGACAAGCTGAGCGACCAGGAGTCCCGCCTCCACGCGGCCATGGCCGACGCGGCCAGCGACTACGAGAAGCTGGGCTCCCTCGACGCCCAGCTGCGCGAGATCAACACCCAGAAGGACACGATCGAAGCGGAGTGGCTCGAGGTGGCCGACCGCCTGGGCGACTGAGGCTTCCCGTCACACGGGGGCGGAGTGGCTTGGGGCTGTCGATCGTGTGGTTGGCTGGGGCTTCGTGTCGCCCGAGATGGAGCGGCTTGGGTTGGTCGATTGTTCGGGTGGCCGAGGCTTCGTGTCG